>NZ_BMOL01000009.1 GCF_014647055.1 Deinococcus aerolatus
TTTCGTCGCTGCTTGCGTTCTGATGTTGGCGAAAATCAGGCCCTTTCTTGGGTAGGGTTCTTGGCAGCCTCTAGGTGGCGTGAGGCCCCTGAGGCCAGGTGCGCCAAATTGTGGCCGCCCACGTGTCCTCAGTCGCTACCATGGGCTGGTGTTGCGCACCCGCTGGCTCCTGTCCGCCGCCCTGCTGTTCGGCCACGTGTATGGACAGGCCACCTTGTCTGACGTAGCGCCCGTGTCCACCCTGCTCACGCCCGGCAAGGTCACGGTCGAGATTCTGAAGATTGCCCTCCCAGACGATGCATTGGCGCTCGAAGCCCGTGTCCGGGAGGCAGTCAAGGGGCGGCCGGGCTGGTACCTGGAGCTGTGGGAGCAGACACCCGAAGGTGGAATCATCCCCTATGACGCCCGCCTGGGCATAACCGAACCGGAATTTCAGCGTCTCGTTACCGCCCGCCGCACCGTCACGGTGACCGGGTGCAGCACCATCACGCTCCTGACCATCAAGGAGGTACCTGGGCAGGTCTACCTGCGCGGCGGTCCTGGCCTGGACGGTCTGAATGGCGTCTCACTCAGGCCATGGCCGGGCGGGACTTACGCGGTCAACACCAGGGTTGGCACGGCGGGCGACCAGCGGGCCTGGACCACCACGGCTGACGATCCGCTGGGAGTCCGCTCGGGCTACACCTGGTCCCTGGGCGCGCGGCGGGAAGATCAGTCCAACTACCAGCTGGCCGCGCTGCATCTCTCCCGTGACCAGACCGGCCGGTTGATCGTGGGGTATGTCCTCGAAGAGAGACGTGATGGCCAGGAAGTCCGCAACGTGAATGTGGTGGTACGCAGCGCCAACTGTCAGCCCTGAACACGGACATTCAGGCGAATTCAAGGGCGCGGCCCCACCCGCTGAGCTGGAGAGCGCTGGGCCTGATCGCTCTTGACGGCAAAGAAAAAGCCCCACGCACTGTGGGGCGGTATTCCTGCCGCACACGGGCAGGTCCTGCTTGTTGGAGTGAGCCTAGCCCGCGCGCTGTCACAGGCGCATGACGTTCGTCCCACACATGAAGGGTTGCTCTGCAGGCTGTTCAGACATGAACGTCCGGAGGGCAGGCCTGATGACGTCGGCGCCATGCGGCGGCGTCCTGTACGTAACGTGACGTGGTCGCTGGCCTTCAGCAGCCTGATATCCAGAAATCGCGTGAAAGGTTGTCAACGCGTCTCAGGGCTCGCTGAACACGTTGTCTGGGTTGTTGCCGGTGACGCTGCCGCCGGGCTGGACATAAATGGCCCGCTTGGTGTTTCGGACGCCTCCCCCTTTGTTCCTTGCGGTGTTCCCGGTCACGCTACCGTTGGTGATGGTGAGCTTCCCATCGTTGTAGAAGCCACCTCCATCGCCCAGAGCGTCGGTGGCCTGGTTGCCACTGACCGTGGCCCCTGACAGCGTAAATTGTGCGGCCGGATCGCCGTTGGTGGCACTGGCTGCACCCACGAAGACGCCGCCGCCGTACAGAGCGGTGTTGTCCTTAATCCCGCCGCCGCTGGCTATGAAGACAGAATTGGGATACATGCGGATGCCGCCGCCCCCACCTTCCCCCGCGCCTTTACCAGTGACTGTGTTGCCGCTAATCTCGCCGCCGGTCATAGTGACCTGACCGTCCACCACCAGACCGCCGCCTGTGCGGGGCGCACTGTTGGCGTTGATCACGCCGCCCGAGAGCGTGAGTTTGCCGCTCCTGAACACGCGAATGCCGCCGCCGCCGTCGGTGCTGCCGGTGACCTTGTTGTTGCTGATCACGCCGCCCCCGATGGTGCTGTTCGTGCCGCTGCCCAGGCCGATGCCACCACCCGTGTTGACAGTGGTGTTCCCCGTGACGGTTCCGCCCGTCATGGTCAAGGTGGTGCGGCTAACCGAAATGCCGCCGCCATCTTCACCGGACGAGTTGCCTTTCACAGTGGCCGTTCCACCGAAGGTCACGGTGGAATTGATGGCGCGATTGGCAGGAGTGATCAGCAGCAGGCCGCCACCATTCTTGGACGCTGTATTGCCCTCGATGGTGCCGCCCGTGATGCTGGCGTCACGGAATATGCCCATGCCGCCTCCGTAAGGAGCCGCGTTGTCCCTCACAGCTCCGCCCGTCATCGTGAAGTTACCGTTGATCCACAGGCCCCCACCGCTACCCCCCGCCGCGTCATCGGTCACGCGGTTGTTATCGATATTGCCGCCGCTCACAGTGACCTCGGGGATGACCAAGTTGTTCTGCGCTTCCAGCGTCGACTGCACCGTGATCCCGCCACCAAAATAGGCCGCCGTATTCCCGCTGACGCTGCCACCCGTGATGGTCACGTCACCGTTGCTGTAGATGCCGCCGCCCGCGCTGCCGGTCGTGTTCGTCCCGGTCTGGACCACCGGCTCAGTCGCGGTATTGCCGTCCACCTTGCCACCGCTGATCGTCGTGGCGCTGCCCACCCCACCATAGATGCCACCGCCAGAGTACGTGGCCGTATTCATGCTGACGCTGCCTGCTTCCACTTTCAATGTGCCCTTGTTGAAGATGCCCCCGCCCCCGCCGCTGCTTTCCTCCTTGTTCTCAGCCAGACCTTGCGCCGAGTTGCCGGTCACGCTGCTGTTGCCGCTGAGGGTCAGCGTTGCCCCTTTCAGGTTGGCGATGCCGCCGCCCATGTTGGCCGCGCCGCCCGTCACGGTGGTGCCGTCCAGCGTCAGCGTGCCCTCGTTGAGCAGCACGCCGCCGTAGGTCGCCACGGTCAGGTCCTGTTTGCCGACAGTCGCGAGCGTGATGGGCGCTCCCGTGCCGCCTTTCAAGGTGCCGCCTGTGATGATGACCGTGACCCCGCTGGGAAGTTCCAGGGCGCGGCCCTTGCCGGCGGCGTCGATGACGCCACTGCCCAGGTTCAGCGTCACGCTTCTGGTGACCTTGAGTGGGCCGGCCAGGGTGATGGTGCCGGCGTCGAGCCTGAGCGTATCCCCCGCCCCGGCGCTGGACAGCAGTTCGCGCAGGGTGCCGGGGCCGCTGTCGGCCAGGCTGGTCACGGGCGTGCCCACCAGCGGTGGATCGACGTTGCCACCGCCGCAAGCGGCCAGCAGCACAGACAGGGACAGAAGTGGAAGACCGAGCCGGACCAGTGGTGCGTTCATAACGACCCCCTCTGCCCCGGAAGTTGACGGAGGGAGGGGGAACACCGCCCGTCACCCTCAAGGGTGAGGCGAGTGTGCAGGGAACGGCGTCAAGTCGCCGTCAATTCCGCGTCGACGTGCGAAGTCGCAGCACTCTGGAATCTTTCTGCGCCTGGCTGCGACATCACGAAGCGCTCAGGAACCGCATACGGGTAGACTTCGAGCTGTCAGGCCCCTTTCTCCAGGGCCGCTCCACCTGGACGCCCAGCAGGCCGACGTGCAGTTGGCGCTGTGCTATGGCGATGCCTCCAGGAATGCGCCAGCCTTCGTTTCCGCACTCCTGGCGTACGGCCAGGACCCAGCCGTGTCGTGACCCTCTACAAGGGAGATAGCGTCACCCATGACGCAGCTGCTTTTCAGTCCTTTTCAGGCTGTTCTTCCCCAACGACCATCGCCTGAACAGTGTAGCTGTACCCCGAAGCCGGATTGGTCAGGGTGAACCGGCCTGTCTGACGCACTGCCTGACGCCGGTCGTCGCGCGAGATTTTCAGCCCGACCACGCCTGCAGCGTGTGAAGGACGGAGACTGGCCTTCACGTTGCTCGGCAGGTCTTCGACCGTCAGCACCATCTGCCGCGGATCGCCCAGCGCGAACATAACCTCAGGGGGCAGCGCCACCCCCTGCCAGTTGCTTTCAGTGTAGAGACTGTCGTATCTCAGAACGTCTCCCCCGTCTGCGTTGGCCACCACCGTGGCCAGTGGCAACGGGACAGCGACGACCGCATACATTCCATTCAGGGCGGTCAGGGTCAGCAGGACGGTCAGCATCTTTTTCATGGTGGCTCTCCTCGGCGGGTGGAAAGAGTGCAGGGAAAGATGGTGGGGAGACAGACAGCGGACTTTCACAATCCAGGGTGGCGCGTCTGTGCGCCACGCCTTGCGGGGCATGACGTACACCGCCTGGCTGTAGACACCGGATTGCAGGGACCTGCGGTCCGGGCGATCACCTCTGAGGCGGACCAACCCTCAGCTGATCTCAGTGAAGCCCGGGTCAGGGCGTGGGCAGGAGGTCGTTCCAGCCCACCTCGCCGGCCATCCCCACTGCTGAGAATGACGACGTGTTGTCCGACGCCCGCAAGCCCGAGAACGCCACAACGGACATGTGATGCAGTGGGTGGTACCACAGGGCCGTCATAACGGTGTCTGCGCTCACGTGGGCGCGCCTGGAGACGTATCCCGCCCGGCTCAGCATGGTCCCCAGGGTCTGCATGCGCGTCTCGCACTCGGCGAGCTTCAGCCCTGTTGCGGACATGGCGCTCACCTTGGTGGCCAGGGTGTCGGGTGGACCAGGCGTTTGCCTGATGGCCAGGGTACCGGGAAAGGCCAGCAGGACCAGCAGGACCAGCGCGGACGAGGTAGGGCGGACTACAGTTACAGTCTTAAGCGTGGACATGAAGGTCCTCCAGGGCAGTCCTGGCCTGCCGCCGCGCCTCCCGTTCCAGACGGAACCAGAGACAGCGCGGAGAGAAAGAGTGGACCGCTGCCGGACATCTGCGGAGCGTGGTGCCTGGCTCCTGCCGTCCACGGTGGGGGCGTGTGCTCCGGAGGCTGCGCATGGCGGGTCCAGAACAGACGGCCGTGCGGTAAGTCGCGAGACCGGGCGCCCCTGCCTTGCTCACGTGCCAGCGGCGGGCGCCGTGTCTGCCGCTCAGAATGCGAGAGGTTCATTCCAGCGCATCAGGCCAGTCAGTTCAGTCGCAGAGAACTCGTTGCCGGACTCCTGCCAACCCGCGAAGACCAGAACTGACGTGCGGCGCTCCGGATGGGACCAGCGCGCGATCATGGTGCCGTCAACCAGCTGCGAGCGCACGAGGCGGTAGCCCGCCTCGCGGAGCACCAGGTCCAGGGCACCCATACGCTGCTGGCATTCGCTCCCCATCAGCCCGGTGCCGGACATGGCGCTGAGCTGGGTCCCCAGTGCGTCCGCCTGCCGGGCAAGGGCGCTGGGCACCCCCAGCAGGGCCAGGGTCAGCAGCACAGCCGAGGTGCGGCGGACGAAGTTGTGAAGGGTAGGCATGGTGATCCTCCAGGGCAGGCCAGACCTGCCGCCGCGCCTCCCGTTCCAGACGGAACCAGAGACAGCGCGAAGAGAGACGGAGTGGACCGCTGCCGCACATCCGGGGAGCGTGGTGCTCGGCTCCTGCCGTAGATCAGCGCTGGGCTGATGCCTTCAGGGTGCGCGTTCCCGGGACAAAGCACATCGCCAGGACTGGGTACGGTGCAGTCAGGCGACCCTGACAGAATCCGGTAGGCCCCAGTCCTTGGCTGGAAGTCACGGCAGAACAAAGCTGCCGGGCGTCCGGCCCGGACAGGCTGACGCTGGCGTGTCCAGCCGCAAGGCCGGGTCTCCTACGGCGGGGGCGGCCCGGGCGTTGCCGTGTCCGCCAGACCATGCGCGAGGGCCCAGCGGGCCAGTTCCACGCGGTTGTGCAGGCCCAGCTTGCCCAGCAGGTTACCCACGTGCTTGCTCGCGGTGCCGGGGCTGATCTTTAGCAGTCGCGCCACCTTGCGGTCCGGGTGACCCTGCGCCACCAGCGCCAGCACCTCCAGTTCGCGTGGCGTCAACTCAGGATGGGCGGCCTTCAAGATCGGCACCTGAACCAGCCGCTCAGCCAGATCCACCATGTCCGCCACCTGCAGGTGAAGCCCTGTCGTCCAGGCCTGATGATACGCCGTCTCGCCCAGCGCCTGCCTGGCCAGGGCCATATCCTGACGCAAGCGGCGGTCCGGCAAATTCTGCGAGCGGCCCCAGTCGGGATCATTCACGAACGCTGTGAACTGCACCAGCGTTGCCCAGTCGCGCTGCTCAGCCGCAATCAGGGTCAGTCCCAGACGCAACGCAAAGTCGACTATCCCCCGGAACCCCCGGGCCACCGCATCGTGCAGACAGGACAGCAGCTGGCCCCTGGCTTCAGGCAGTCGGTTCAGGTACACCAGCAGCTGGCCGATCATGACCCTGGATACCAGCTCGAAGACCGGGTTGACCGCCTCCTGGAAGTACTCGCAGGCCAGCTGGGCGTACTCCAGAGCGTCTGTATATCGGTTCATTTCCAGCAGATCCAGTGCGCCGCCCAGGTAGACACTGGCCCGCAGCATCTGCTGCTTACGGGTCGGCGGGTTATTGCCCATCCGTTCGCGCAGCTCACGGATGACGTCCTGGGTGATGGTCCAGGCCTGTTCCCCCTGACCGGTGTCACGCATCACGTAGGCCAGATTGCCGCTGGCCCAGGCCGCGCTCTCCACATCGCCCAGCGCTTCACAAAGTGCCAGAACCTCCTGTAACCGCGCCTCACAGGCCTGGAACTGCCCCGTGAACCTCAGGTTGTCCACAGTGATTTCCAGTGCCCGGAGCAGTGTGCCCCGGTCCTCCGGCGGGGGCAGGGCCAGCACCCGCTCGACCAGCGGCGCCTCCTGCACATGCAGTCCGAAAGGCAACCACAGGCGGCCGATGGCGCCGAGGTAGCGGTAGGCGAGATCAGAGTGGCGCCCCTCCACGGCCCAGACCATCCCGGACCGGATGTTCGGGTAATGCGGCAGGAATGCGTCCCGTCGGTCCACGGTCTCGTGCTGCCAGCTGCGCTGGAGCTCTTCGAGCATTTCCAGAAAGTGCCGCGCATGTCGCTCTCGCCAGATGGCGGCTTGCGGGTGGCCGTTCAGGTGTTCCACGGCCAGTTCCCGCAAAGGCTGGAGCATCTTCCACAGGGTAACCGGCGTGTCTAGGCGCTGCAACAGGCTCTGCTCCAGCAGCGCTTCCGCCCGCTCCAGCACTTCAGACGAGCCCCATACCTCGGCCAGCGCCTGCGGCGTGAACGGACCTGCGAACACCGCACAGCATTCGAACACCGCCCGGTCCACCTCACCCAGCAGGTCGTAACTCCACTGCACGGTGGCCCGCAGGGAACGCAGGCGTTCGGGCCGGTCCCGGAAGTCCGCCTTGAGCACATCCAGGGGATGTTCCAGCTGGGCCAGCAGGTCCCCCAGGGCATACGTTCGGGTGCGCATGGCTGCCAGTTCCAGCGCGAGGGGCACACCCTCCAGCAGCTCGCACAGCCGCGTGACCTGGGCGGCGTTGGCCTCGTTCAGCACAAACGTGGGACTCAGGGCCTGCACGCGCGCCACGAACAGCTGCACCGCGGCGCTCGAGGCGGCGTCATGAACGCGGTGGGGCAGCGCCAGCGGTTCCACCGTGTATTCCGTCTCGTCGTGGAGCCGCAGCGCCGCCCGGCTGGTGACCACCAGCTGCAGCGTGTCTGTGCGGGCCAGGAGATCACCCAGTCCTGGGGCTGCAGGGAGAAGTTGCTCGAAGTTGTCCAGGATCAGCAGCGTGCGGCGGCGGGCCACGAAGTCCTGGATCTGCCGTTGTGGTGTGCTCCGTGGTCCACTGTCGGACAGGGACGCCGCGATCAGGCCCATCACCTGCTCCGGGCCGCGGACGGCGCTGAGATCAATGAACTGCACGTGATCAAGATGGGGCACGTTCTGTTGCCGGAAGGCGTAGGCCAGATGGAGGGCCAGGGCGGTCTTGCCGATTCCACCGGGGCCGCGCAGGGTGAGCAGCCGCATCCCATTACAGAGCAATTTGAGCAGTTGGCGCAGGTCATGCTCGCGGCCGTATAGCGGAGCGAGCGCACCCGGCGGTAACCCCGGCAGGTGGTTCATAGATCAGTGTAGACCCCGGTGGGGGCGGGCTGTGATGGCCGGACTGGACCGGGCGGTTGGGAAGCCGGTGCCGACATCGAGACCTGCTGCTGTCTGATGAAGACGTCCCTGTGACATCAAGGACACTGGCTGTTCATGGGGCACGACAAAATATTGGCCTTCGCGAGGTCAGTTCCTTCCCGGCGGGGACCGGTGACCAGGACTACAGGGCTGCGCTCTTTCGGCGCTTCGCGGGAGGTGCCCACCTGGATGCCAGCTTCATTCTCGTGGGCCATCTCAGGCGGCGTCGCCGGCGCGGCGTCCTGGATCGGATGGGGGGCCAGTTGCTCGCCCAGGTCCCACACCCCAGCGTGGCCCAGCGAGGGCAGATGGCCCGGCTGCGCCGCCAGCGCGTGAGCGCATGGAGCGTAGACGAGACTCCCCGGCGGCCCTGAGATGGTGGTCGTGCTGGCCAGGTGCTGAGCGCGGCGCGGACACTGCTGCACACATCAGCAGGCCAGCAGGCCCTTCGGAAAGCGCTGCCAGGCACGGACCAGGAGAGGACTTGCCCGAACCTCTGCAAGGCGGCTGGCTGGACACGTTCGCTCTGTGACGCTCTCAAGCTGGAACTGCCGGGGGCCCGGGCCGGCGCTGGCGGTCGTGGTCTGCGCGCCGGCTGCCCGCGCCTCGCTGACAGCTGCGGATAGACCATGCCAACTGAGCCTGTTGAACGTCCATGGCGGGGCGCAGGTCACCTGGACTTGTACCCCCCATCACACGTTCCAGAGATCGTAGATGGGCTGCGCCACCGACAACCGTGAAAGTGTGCCGCCCTCTCCCCCTGCTCCCGTCGTTTCCTTGCCGCAGTCCCTACCCCAGTCGCCACAGCCGTCAGCCGGGCGCCCATCACCCGCTCGACGGTCCAGTACGGCAGGGCCGCAGCGGCAGGACCCACGCACGCGGGCCAGCGCCGCGACAGCCTGCCCCCACTGACCTGCAGGTGCGCGCAGGCGCACAGCAGCGTCAGGGTGTGGCTGACGTCACAGGGCGGCAGTTGACCACGCGTGGGCAGGCACTCGCGGGCGACACGAACAACATCTGCGTGACCCAGCACCGGCAGCAGCAGCGTGAAAAAGTCGGGCGCGCACTGCTTGATCTCGACCAGCAGCGCCAGGCTCTGGGGCGAACACCGCAGCCCCACCAGCACCAGGGCCGCCAGGCCGTCCAGGCCGGCGACGCTTCCGTCTCCGGCCCCAGCCCCCCCCTGTGCCCTCACCGCCGCCCCAGGTTGTCCACCGGTGACGCGAGGCTGTGCCGGCGCTGCAGGTCGTCGGGCAAAAACTTGACGTACCGCCGCGTCATCTCCAGGGTGGTGTGCCCCAGGATCTGCTGCAGGCTGAAAATGTCGCCCCCGCCCCGCAGGTAGCCCACCGCGAAGCCGCGGCGCCAGGCGTGGGGCGCGGTATGTGACCTCGGAACCTCGGCGGCGGCGCTGATCTTGACCAGCAGGTGTGTGAGCCCCCCTTTCGTCATCGGTTCCCCCGTGCGGCCCAGGAACAGCTGCTGCACCATCGGAAGGGCAGCGCGGCGCTCCTTGCGCTCATAGGCGTTGAGCGCCTTTGACGTTTTGAGCCCTATCGGCACCACGCGGGCCTTCTCGCGCTTGGCCGTCTCCGCGCGCACCGTGATCATGCCGGTGGTCATGTTCAGGTCGTCCACGCGCAGCTGCAGCACCTCGCCCATGCGCAGCCCGGTATCGTACAGGCACAGCAGGATGGCCCGGTTGCGCAGCGGCTGGGTCATGCCCGCCGCCACCTTCAGGCAGCGCTCCACCTCATCGGGCTGCACCGCCGGGGGGCGCTCATGCGGCAGGGTGGGCAGCCGCAGTTTCGCGGTGGGGTCGCACGCCAGCAGCTCCTCCTCGGCGGCCCAGCGCAGCGTGGCCCGCACGCCCCGCAAGACGGCGTGTTCCCCTCCCGCCTTCATCCCGTGCGTGTCCCGGAGCCACAGCTGGAACTCGCGCAGCAGCGGCAGGGTGATCAGCTCCGCGTCCCGGGCCAGCCCCTGGGCCTCCATGAACTGCAGCAGCGGTTCCAGGGAGTAGAAGTAATAGGCGATGGTGGCCGGCGAGAGGCGCAGCGCGGCGAGGTGGCGAACGTGCATCTGGTGCAGGTCTGTGAGCAGCATGGAGCCTCCCTGCTGACCGCATTCGGGCGTCCTGTGGGCGGCACTCGATTGCTGGAGGAGGCTGGGGGCCATTCTCGTCACGCACCGCCCGCCCCAGCAAACGCAAAAAGCCCACGCAGACGCATGGGCTTGTGCTCGTGGTGGTGCCGATGGGGGGACTCGAACCCCCACGGTTTCCCGCTCGATTTTGAGTCGAGTGCGTCTACCATTCCGCCACATCGGCCTGCGCCTGACTGAGCGCGGACGGAATCTTAGCGTGCCGGGGCAGGGCCGGTCAAACGCGGCCCGACGAGGCCGGCGGACCCGCCGGGAAAAAGCTTCTCCCGTTCCCGCCTTGACCCTACGGCAGCAATGCGACACGCTCCAGCAACAACTCGAAAAACGCCTGGTCCCGCACGCCCACGGCCACCTGAACGTTGCGCCCGCCCCCGTTCACGCCGTACACGTCACAGACCGTGCGGCCCAGATTCAGACCCGCCTGCACCTCGATGTCCACGCGCATGGCCTGCCAGTCCAGCAGGTCCGGGCGGATCACAGCCGCCGCCGCCAACGGATCATGCAACGCGCCGCCGCTGAGGTTGTAGCGCTCGCGGTAGACGCCCGCGTAGAAGGTGAGCAGTTCGGCGCACACCGCGCCGGCACGGTTGTCCAGCCCACGCAGGGCAGCGATTCGTTCGGGGCCGGCGACGCACTGCATGGTGACGTTCAGGCCCACCATCCGCAGCGCCACGCCGGACTCGAACACGATGTGCGCGGCGTGGGGGTCCGCGAACACGTTGAACTCGGCGGCAGGAGTGCAGTTGCCGCCGCCAGTGCTGCCGCCCATCCAGACCACCTCCCGCAGCAGCGCCGGTAGGGCCGGCTCCAGGCGAAAGGCCAGCGCCAGGTTGGTCAGCGGCCCTGTCGCCAGCAGCGTGATCTCGTGCGGGTGGGCGCGCACTGTACGGATGATGAAGTCGGCGGCGTGTTCAGCTTCCGGGGGCCGCAGGGGTTTGGGCAGTCCCGCCGCCGGCAGCCCCGAGTCGCCGTGGACCGCCGCCGCCGTCACCGGGTCGCGCACCAGTGGGCCCTGCGCCCCGGCGAAATACGGCACGCCCGCGCCAGCCTCGCCGGCCAGAGCCAGGGTCACCCCGGCGTTGCGGACCGTCAGTGGCAGGCTCACGTTGCCGTGCGTTACCGTGATGCCCAGCACGTCCAGCTCCGGACTGGCCAGCGCCAGCAGCCAAGCCACGGCGTCGTCCAGGCCAGGATCGCCGTCAAAAATCACTTTCAGGGGAGGGGTCAGGTCAGCGCGGCTCACCCCGCGATTCTAGGGCGGCCCACCTTCGCCGCGCTGCGCCTGCCGCGTGGCCCATGTCTGGCAGCGCACACCGCGCCAGCCCTGCTGGACACCTGCGTCGCTGCACCCGTTCCCGCGCCCTGGCCACCCCCGGATTCGGCCGCCCCTGCTAGCATCCGGCCATGACCCTGAACTGGCGTGACCTGACCTCGCGGCGGCGGGCGCGGGTGCCGGCCGTGCGCGGCGCGTTGCTGCGGCCCCGTCTGCAGGCAGCCCTGGACGCGGCGCGGGTGCTGGTGCTGGTTGCCCCGGCGGGCTACGGCAAGACCACCGCGCTGGCCGGCAGCGGTCTGGAACCCGCACGCATCTGGCTGACCCTGGACGCCGACGACAGTGACCCGCAGGTGCTGGCCGCCGGGCTGGCGCTGGCCGCCGAGGGACTGCCCGGCGGCGCGGTGGCCACGGAACTGCTGGACGCCGGAGCCTCGCCCCGACGCGTGGCGGCCCGGGTCGCAGACCTGCTGGACGCCTGCGGGGGCCTGCTGGTGCTGGACGAGGCGCAGCATCTGGGCGGCGACGCAGGAAACGGTGGCGCGGGGGACGTGCTGCGCGAACTGCTGGGCGGCGGCCTGCCTGGAACCACCGCCGGGCGGCTGGCTCTGCTCTCCCGCGTGCCGCTGATGCTGCCGGAACTGGCCCGGCTGGACGCGGCCGGCGAGGTCACGCGGCTGGGCACGGCGGAACTGGCCTTTACCCGGCAGGAGATGGGCGAACTGCTGCGTGCCGGGGGCCTGTTCCCCACCGACGCGGAGGTGCGGCTGGCCCACGCAGCCACCGAGGGATGGCCCATCGCGGTGCGCTTTCTGGCCCAGGCGGCGGCACAGGGGCGCGTGCGGCTGGCCGAGCTGGCGGATCTGGACGGCGGCGAGGCGCAGCTGGGCACCCTGTTCGCGTACCTGGCCAGCGAGGTGCTGGGGCCGCTGGACCCCGGCCTGCGCGCGGTCCTGACTCGCGGCAGCGTGTTCGAGGAACTGACCCCCGAACTGGTCTGCGAGGTGCTGGGCAAGGCGGACGGGGCGGCGCTGCTGGAGGCACTGGCGGCGGGCGGGACCCTGCTGATCCGCACCGACGCGCTAACCAGGGCCGAGGATTCGGCGCTGCCGGAGGGAGCCGTGTACCGCGCCCACCCGCTGCTGCGCGCTCACCTGCGGGCCGGGTTGCCCCGCACCGAGGTCCAGGCGCTGGCCGCGCGGGGGGCAGCGTATTTCGAGCGCAGCGGGCGGCCCCGGCGGGCGCTGTCGGCCTACGTGCTGGCCGGCGACGCGGCGCGGGCGGCGGCGCTGCTCTCGGCGCACGGGGCCGGGTGGCTGGCCCTGGGCCGGGCCGGGCTGATCGAGCGCAGTCTGGGGCGGGTGCCGCGTGCGGTCTGGACGCCCGAGCTGCACGGGCTGGCCGGTGACGCGCTGCGCCTGTCCTCACGCTACGGCGAGGCGCTGGCCGAGTACGGGCAGGCCACGCCCCTGCTGCGGGCGCTGGGGCAGGTACAGGTGGCCCTGGACACCGTGCAGCCGGACGCGGGCTGGGAGGCGCTGGCCCAGGCCGAGACCCTGGCGCCCGGAGAGCAGAGGGTCCGGCGCATGCGGGCCGAGAACCTGCTGAACGCTGGACGGCTGCCGGAGGCGCTGGCCATGGCTCCTGAGCTGCGCGACGGGGCGCGCTACGCCCTGCGTTCGGGTGATCTGGAGCGGGCGCTGGCCCTGGCGCTGGCCGCCGCACACGGCGAGGCCGGCGGGGCGCGGGCGGCCCAGAACCACCGCGAGGGGCTGCTGCTGGCCGCCTTCGTCACGGCGCTGCACGGCGAGACGGCACAGGCCTGCGCGCACGCCCGCGCCGGGCTGGCGGAGGGCGAGCGCCTGGAAAGCCCATTTGTGCGTTCGCTGGCCCTGGCCCGGCTGGGCCACGCCCAGTTGACGGCCGGGAACTTGGACGGCGCGCGCACCACCTACGGCGAGGCGCTGGGGCTGGCGCAAGAAGTTTCGGGGCGCCTGCGGGCCGAGCCGCTGATGGGACTGGCTGCGCTGGCGGGCCTTTCAGGCGACGCGCAGGCGGCGAGGACGCTCAAGACCGAGGCGCTGGCGCAGACGGGCGGCGACGGCTACATGGCCGGCCTGCTGCATCTGGCGACGGCCCTGAGCATTCAGCAGGCCGGGGGCGCGGACCCGGACGGCCTGGCGGCGGCCCTGTCCGCCTTCCAGACCTGCGGTGACGCGTTTGGGCTGGCCTGCGTCGCGCTGGCCCGCTTTGCCGCAGAGGGGGCCGGAGCCCAGGAAGCCGCCCACGCGGCGGCGCGTTTCCCCTTCCTGCTGGCCCGGCACAGCCTGTTCTCGCCGCTGGCCGACGCCCCCGGCCGGGCGCGTGTGCTGGCGCAATTGGCCCACGCCCAGCCCGAACTGCGCCACGCGCTGACACCGCTGGCCCACGCCCTAGGCTACCCCGAGCTGCCCCACCCCGATCAGACGCCTGGGTTCGGGGTGCGGGTCTCGGTCCTGGGGCGGGTGTCGGTGACGCGCAGTCACGAGCGCCGCCCGCGTGAGTGGGGCCGGGCCAGAGCGCGCGATCTGCTGGCCCTGCTGTCGGTTCATGACGGCGGCCTGCCGCGCGAGGCCGCGCAGGAGGCGCTGTTTCCAGGGGCCGATCCCGGCGTCGGCGAGCGCAACTTCCGGGTCACGCTGCACGCACTGGGGCAGGTGCTGGAGGAAGGAGCCGTCAGCGGCGTCTTTCTGGAGCGCGGCGACTGGATTCGCCTCAGGACCGGCCCCGGCCTGCACGTCGATCTCGCGGAAGCCCGTGCACGGTTGGACGCGCCGACCGGCGGGGCCGGACGCCTGGACGACCTGCTGGCCCTGCCGGACCGGGTCGCCGACTCGGACCTGGGCGACGTGCAGCAGGAAGCCCAGCGCTACGCCGCACGCCTGCCCGACGCCCTGGCCGCCGAGGCCGGACACGCCCTGAACAGTGGCCACGCCGAACGGGCGGTCCGCGCCGCCGAACGCGCCCTGGCCCTGGACCCTGCCCACGAGGGGGCCGCGCAGGTCCTGATGCGCGCCTGGCACGCACGCGGCAACGCCGCCGCCGCCCGCCGCGTGTACGACCAGCTGCGCGGCGCGCTGGACGATCTGGGGCTGGGGCCGCTGCCGCAGACGCGGGCGCTGGCCGAGGCGGGACGCGGCGGACCGGCACCCACGGTCAGGCAGGGGGCCAGCGCTGACGCCGGTGAGGAACCGGAGCCGGCCACCCGAACGGCGCGGTAACGCCAGCGCCCTACACTCGGGGGCATGACAACTCCACAGGAACAGAGAACGGCGCTGGTCACGGGCGGCACAGGCGGCATCGGCCTCGCCATTGCGCTCAGGTTGCGAAACGACGGACTGCGAGTGGCCGTCCTGGACCTGGACCGGCCACAGGCACGCGAGGTGGCCGCCGAGCACGGCCTGACCTTTATCGCGGCCGATCTGGGGCAGCGCGAGGACTGCCGCCGCGCCGTCGATGAGACGGTGGCGGCGCTGGGCGGGCTGGACGTGCTGGTCAACAACGCGGGCTTCCAGCACATCGCCCCGGTGGCCGACTTTCCCGAAGACACCTGGGACGCCATGCTGCGCGTGATGCTCACCGCGCCGTTTCTGCTGTCCAGGTACGCCTGGCCGCACCTGACGCGTAGCGGGCAGGGACGCATCATCAACATTTCCAGCATTCACGGCCACGTTGCCAGCCCCTTCAAGAGCGCGTATGTCAGCGCCAAGCACGGGCTGATCGGCCTGACGCGTACCGCAGCGCTGGAGGCGGGCGATCAGGGCCTGACCGTCAACGCCATCTGCCCCGGCTATGTCCGCACGCCGCTGGTCACCGGCCAGATGGCCGATCAGGCCCGCACGCGCGGCATCACTGTTGAGGAGGTCGAGCAGCGGGTGATGCTGGAGAGTGCGGCCATCAAGCGCCTGCTGGACCCCGAGGACATCGCCGGCCTGGCCAGCTATGTTGCCAGCCCTGCCGCCTGGGGCATGACCGGGGCCGTGCTGGATCTGGACCTGGGCTGGACGGCGCGGTAAGGAAGGACGGTCAGGGCGCGAGGCTGTGTTGCGCCCCGTCCTGACCGCCGCTTACCTGGGCTGGCTGCTCAGGACAATCACGTAGGCGGTGCCGCGCGCGCCCTGCACGATGCTGGTTCCGGCATGGGTGTAGCGGCCCTCGGTCATCCAGTAGCAGTGGGCGGCGCTGCCCAGCCACCAGCGCATGGCCTGTTCGGGATCCAGGCCCAAACCCATGTAGACAATCTCCGTGACGCTCGTGGCGTTGACGCCAGTGCTGGCCGCCCGGACCCGCACCGTGCTGCCGCCCTGCCCGGTGTGGGTCACCTGCCCGGAGGCGGCCATGTACCCGGACTGCAGCCGGGCGGCCTGCGCGTGGGGAACGCTGTCGCTCAACGCGCCGGCCACCGGGCGCCGGCCGCTGCCGGGACAGGTTACGCCCTGTGTCCGGATCTCGTTCAGCCGCGCGAGCAGGTGGGCCTCTGGCGCCGTCTGGGCGTGGGCGGCCGGGCTGGCCAGCAGGGAGAACACGGCGGCACCGAGCAACAGGGCGCGTTTGACCATCCGCGCAGAGTAATACGAATGTCTTTTGGCGCGTGTACAAATCCGCACAACCCGGAGACCAGCTTCTGGCACCCGCACAATGAACGTCGTTGATCTGCCCTTGCCCCCAGTGGGGACGCACGTCCAGGGTCAGCGAGAACGCCCCACCTTCGGGGGGATTCCGGGAGTCTGACGGCGGCATCCACACCGAACAAGACAACGCCGGCCCCCGATGGTCAGGGGGCCGGCGTTCTTGCGGAGCGGGTTCAGCCGGGCAGCAGACCGCTGCGGCGCAGCAGGGCATCGGCATCGGGGTCACGGCCCATGAACTCCCGGTACAGCTGGGCGGGATCCTCGCCGCCGCCCCGGCTCAGGACGCTGTCCACGAAGGCGCGGCCCGTGTCGCGGTTGAAGATCCCCTCGCTGGCGAAGCGGGTAAAGGCATCGGCGTCCAGCACCTCGGCCCACTTGTAGCTGTAATACCCGGCCCCGTAGCCCACCGGGCTGCTGAACAGGTGGCTGAAGGCCGCCACCATGGCGTAATCGGCCGGCAACGCGAACGGCACGAAGCGGGCCATGCTGTCGCGGGCCAGCGCAATCGGGTCCGCCTCGCCCGCCGGATCGTACTCGACGTGCAGCATCAGGTCAGTGGACCCGAAAGAGTACTGGCGCATGGCGGTGTTGGCAGCGCGGTAATTGCGGGCCGCCACCATCTTGTCGAACAGGTCCTGCGGCAGCGCCTCTCCGGTCTGGTGATGGCGGGCAAACAGGTCAAGGGCCTCCCGCTCCATCACCCAGTTTTCCATGATCTGGCTGGGCAGTTCCACGAAGTCCCAGGCGACGCTGGTGCCGCTCAGTGACTTGACCGGCACGCGCGACAGGGCGTGGTGCAGCAGGTGTCCGAACTCATGGAACACCGTCTCCACCTCGCGGATCGACAGCAGGGCAGGGGCGTCCTTGCCCGGAGGGGTCATGTTGCCGCACATCAGGCCCAGGTGGGGGTCCACCCCGCCCTCGCGGGGGCCGCCGGTCACGAAGCCGTTCATCCACGCCCCGGCCCGCTTGGTGTCGCGCGGGAACCAGTCGGTGTAGAAGGACGCGACGTGCGTGCCGGCCTCGTCGTGGATGTCGTAGTAGCGCACATCGGGGTGCCAGCCGGGGGCCTGCGCCTCCTTCACCGACGCGCCGAACACGCGGCGGGTGATCTCGAACAGGCCGGACAGGACGTTGTCCAGCGCAAAGTAGGGCCGCAGGGCTTCCTCGTCAAAGTCATACTGGGCCTGACGCTGCTTTTCCGCCCAGTACGTCACATCCCAGGCTTCCAGAGCGGGGGCGTCGGCCCCGGCGTGCTCGCGGTAGAACGCTTCCAGCTCCGCGTTCTCGCGCTCGAAGGCGGGGCGGGTGCGGGCTTCGAGGTCACGCTCGAAGTTCAGGGCCGCCTCGCCGCCGCCCGCCATGCGGTCCTGCAACACGTAGTCGGCAAAGTTGGCAAAGCCCAGCAACTGGGCCTTCTCACGGCGCAGTTTCAGGATCTCGCCCACCAGGGGACGGTTGTCGCGGCCCTCGCCGCGGCCCACCTGCTGCTGGGCCTCCCAGATCTCGCGGCGCAGTTCGCGGTCGTCGGCGTAGATCATCAGCGGCGTGGTAACCGGCTGGTGCAGCGTCAGGCGGTGGCCAGCCTGACCGCGTTCCTGGGCATCAGCCCGGGTGGCCTCCAGCACGCGCTGCGGTACGCCCGCCAGCCGGTCCTCCTCCACGTACAGCTCGTAGGCCGCATTGGCGTCCAGCACGTTCTTGCCAAAATCGCTGGTCACGCGGGCCAGGCGGGTGTTCAGTTCCAGCAGCCGGGCCTTGTCGGCGTCATTCAGGTCCGCACCCTCGCGCTTGAAGTCGTCGATGGTCAGCTTGAGGTGACGGGCACGCACCGGGTCCAGCCCCCGGGCGTCGTCGGTCGCGGCAAAGGTCTTGAGGGCGGCCCACAGGCCAGGATGCAGGCTCAGGCCGGTGTAGAACGCGCTGACCTTGGGCAGGATCGCCAGCTTGGCCGACGTCCAGGCCGGGCTGCTGACCACGCCGTCCAGGTGATGGACGATGGTGGTCACGGTGCCGAGCTGTTCGGTCAAGGTGTCCAGATCGGCCATGAAGCCGACGAACTGACGCTCACCGGACTGCGCCAGCCGCTCCAGCCGCTCGCTGGCCTCGGCAAGCAACTGGTCCACGGCGCTCTCGGCGTGCTCGGGCTTAATTTGATCGAAGGGAACGCGGAAACCCACGTTGAGCAGCGGGTTCTCCGTCATCACGGTTGTAGAGTTCACGGCCAGAGTATAGACAGCAGCTGTGCGTCACCCTGGAAATACGCCACAAAGCGTCCGCCCCTCCCGCGTTCATCCCTGGCCCGGCGCGGAGACCTCCTTGCCCGCCTCGCCGCGTGGCCGGCGCTGCAGCAGCGGCGCGAGCTGGGCGTCGAAGCGCGACAGCACCGGCCCCAGGATAGCGGTCAGCAGCACGTACACGGCGGCCAGCGGGCCCAGGCTGGGGGCCAGCCCCAACCCCAGGCCGGCGATCAGGATGCTGAATTCGCCGCGCGGAATCAGGGTGGTCCCGGCACGAAAACGCCCGCGCAGCTGCACGCCCGCGCGGGCCGCGCCCATCCAGCCCACCGCGAATTTGGTGGCCCCGGTGACGATGGTCAAAAGAATGGCGGGCAGCAGCACCGACGGCACCTCAGCCAGATTCAGTTGCAGGCCGAAAAACACGAAGAACACGGCGGCAAACAGGTCGCGCAGAGGCTCGATCTGCTGACGCGCCCGGTCCGCCACCTCACCCGACAGCGCAATGCCCACCAGAAACGCACCGATGGCGGCGCTGACGTTCAGCTGGTCCGCCGCCCCTGCCACCACCAGCACCAGCCCCAGCACGCCCAGCAGCAGCGCCTCATCGCTGGGCACGTTCATCACGCGGCTCAGGACATGGCCGTAGCGCAGCGCCAGAAAAAAGGCCAGCCCGAAGGCGGCCAGCGCCACCAGCAGGTTGATGCCCACCGCGAACAGTGTCCCGCCGATCAGCAGCGCGGCCACCACCGGCAGGTAGGCGGCCATCACCACGTCCTCGATCACGCACACCGCCAGGATCAGCGGCGTCTCGCGGTTGCCCAGCCGCCCGAAATCGCGCAGGATCTTGCTGGCAATGCCGCTGGAGGTCAGGTAGGTCACGCCGCCCAGCAGCACGGCGGCCAGCGGCGTGAACCCCAGCAGAAACCCCGCAACCAGTCCCGGCGTGAAATTCAGGGCCAGATCAATGATGCCGATCTGCCGGTTGGCCTTGAGATTGCTGCTGAGTTCCTCGCTGGTGTACTCCAGTCCCAGGGTAAACAGCAGCAGCACCGCGCCGATTTCCGCGCCGGTGTGGATAAATTCCTCGGGCGCGTTGCCCAGCGACATCACCGCGCCCAGGCCGATGCCTGCCAGCAGATACAGCGGAATGGGGGTGATGCCCAGGCGTCCGGCGGCGCGGCCCACCAGGGCCAGCAACAGAATCACGCCGCCAATTTCCAGAAACAGCTGGCCCAGCTCCACGCTTCACCTCCCCGGTAAGGGTACGGGCCGGCTTAGGATGTTCCGGCCACAGGCGACCCTGTCTTCGCCCTGGTCTTCTGGGGCTCCGGCTGTCCGTTCAGCAGCCGTGCGGCGTGGGTAACGCCTTCGGCCGTACCCACCACCACCACGGTGTCGCCAGCATGCAGCACGAACTCTGGTCCCGGCGCGGGAATGGCCCCGCCGCCGCGAATAATCGCCACGATGCTGGCCCCGGTGCGCGTGCGCATCATGGTGCTGCCCAGCGGCTTGCCGTCAAACGGCGTCGTGCCGGCCAGCGGCAGCCAGTCCATTGCCAGCCCCTCGATGTCCTGCATGCTCTGGCCCATGCGGCGGGTCACGGTGCTGCCGCCCATCAGATCGGAGACCACCTCGGCCTCATCCTCTGCCAGCACGATGCTCTGGGCGCAGGCGTCGGGGTCTTCCTTGAGCGACACGAACAGCTCGCGCCGCCCGTCGCGGTGCGTGATCACGCCCACGCGTTTGCCGAAGCGGCCATCAAAGTCGTAACGCATGCCCACACCGGGCAGCAGGGTCTCATCCACCTTCACCATGGGGCACACAATACGGGTTCCGGCGCAGGGCGATTGGATGCCCGGCAGGAGGCGGCCCCATACCCATCAGTCAGGTGTGGCCACCGAGCAGGCTGGTGAGCGCCCAGCGCTCCAGCGCCTCAGTACCCCCGGTGCGTGACCTGTCCGCCCCGTTCTTCCAGCCAGTCGGTGACCGCGCCCACCGCCGCCTTGACCCCCGGCGTGATGATCGGGCCGCCGAACTTGGCGAGACGCACCAGATGACTGCCGTCCTCACGCGCGGTGATGCCGACCAGCACCTCCTGGGTCAGCTCGCCCTCCACGACGTGGGCCAGCGCCACCCAGCCGCCCACACGCAAGCTGGCGTACAAATCCAGCAGGATGACGGTCCAGCCGCCGGCGCGGGCGGTGCGCTTCTCGAACGGCTGGCCGGGAGCGGCGGGGGTAAACGTTGCGGGCAGAGACAGGATGGCGTGTGGCACGTGGGCAGGGTCCTCCGGGTAGGGGTGGATGTCGCCGTGGGGGACGTCCGGGTGGGCGGTGGGCGTGAAGCGGGCGTGCTGCGGGGCCAGCCCCAGGTCACGCCACTTGAGGGCGTACTTGGTCTCCAGCGCGGCGGGCGGGGGATCAGCCAGGTCCACGGTCATCACGCCGCTGTCCCGCGCCGCCTGACACGCGAACTCGAAGTACTCGTCGTGATCGGTGGTGAGCAGCACCGCGCCGCCCGCTTTCAGGCGCGAGGCCGCCAGACTGAAGAACGGCGCGCGCAGCAGCCGGTGGTCCAGGTGCCCGGCCTTGGGCCAGGGATCGGGAAAGTTGACGACGATGCGGTCCAGCCCGCCGTGCGGCACCACCTCGCGCAGCAGCACGTCGGCGGGCAGCTTGGTCAGGATGGCGTTGTCCAGCCCCGCAGCCTTCAGGCGGCGCTGGGCCTTGAGCAGCGAGACGCCCGACAGTTCCACGCCCAGGTAGTTCGGCGGCTCGGCGAAGTCCGCAGCGTGATGCGGCCAGAAGCGCCCGTCCCCGAATCCAATTTCCAGTACCCAGGGGCGCTGTGCGGTGTGCGGGTACAGGCGGGAGGCCGCGTCGGGAAAGTGAAAATCGCCCAGCGGAAAGATCACGGGTTCACCCTAGCCAGGGCCAGCAGTTCGTCGGCCAGTCGGGACGCGTCGTCCAGCACGCTGCGGTAGGAACACTCGCCGGGCAACATGCGGCCCACCGCACGCACCCGGTCAAAGCGGGTCAGCTGAAAGCCGCTCAGCTCGCCGGGTGCGGGCGTCAGGAAGCGCACGTCGTAGGGCGGCGCCCCCTCCACCGCCGCCGCCGTGGCCTCCGCGCCGGTCAGGAACACCCCGGCACGGGCCAGATCATCGGCCAGGAAGTCATAGGCCACCTCTGAGAGCCGTCCGGCCTCCTCCATGCTGTCGCCGATCAGCAGGCGGCCCTTGAGAAAAGCGCCCACCGCCAGCACCACCTGCCGGGCGTGCAGTTTCGGCCCCTCCCAGGTGGACAGCACGACTCCGGCGTCGGTCTCGTCCAGCTCGGTCACGGTGCTTTGCAGCAGGTGGATGCCGGAGGTGCCCTCGAGTTCCGCCTTGAGCTGGCGGTGAAAGCTCCAGCCGTCGGTGTCGGGGGCCATCCGGTCCCGGATCAGGGCAAAGACGCTGCCGGGCGGGAAATCGGCGTCGCGGGTGGTGGGGGCGTACAAGTTGCCCAGGTGGTCCAGCGCCTGCGACACCAGCAGCACGTCCGCGCCTGCGCGGGCCAGCCGCCATGCCATCTCGGTTCCGGCCACGCCCGCGCCCACCACCGCCACGTCGTACAGGTGGCCCGGCTGCGGCTGGCTGCGGGGATTTTGCGGTCCAAACATCACACGGCGGAGTGTAGCAAGTGGGCTGCGCGAAAGGCGGGGGCGCCAACGCCACGGACCCTGTCTCCATCCTGTCTCCGGCCCCGGCCCGCGCTACAGTGGCCCAGATATGTCCGAGTCCATCAGCATCAAGCAGACCATCGTGGTCCGGTCCCGCCCAGACGTGCTCTATCGCCTGGCGCTGGAGCCGCGCCGCCGCGTGAAGTGGGATCCCAATCTGGTAAAGGCCGAGTACCAGGGCGGCGAGGGCCGGCTGGCCAACAACGCCCTGGTGCGCTACAAATTTGCCCGCAAGCTGCTGGGCCTGAGTTTCACCGCCAAGTACGGTCAGTTGCAGGCCCCGCAGCGCGGCGGCTGGGAAAGCGTGCGGCACGTCGGTCCGCTGGAAAAACTGACCCAGGGCTGGCAGTTCAAGCCGATGCCCGGCGGCACCGAAGTCACGATGACCTTGAACGGCCGGGTGCGCTACAAGTGGATCAAGGCGCCCGTGGAGCGTGTCCTGAACAACATGGTGGTCACCACGCTGGTGGCCCTGCAGCGGGCTGTGGACGCCCAGGGCGCGCAGCTGATGGAGGACATGGGCCGCGAGATGGCCGAGAAGCAGAAGGCCGAGGCCAAGGCCGCCAGGGAAGCCGCGAAGGCCAGCAAGCGCAAGAAGAAATAGCCGCAGGGCACGCACCTTGCCACGTGCCCGTCACGGTTGCCGGGGGCGAGGGGTGCCCTGTATCCCCCATCTATCCAGCGTCTGCCGAGAACAGCAGCACACTTCCGTCTTTGGTGCCAAAAGCCGTCCAGGGTTCGCCCGCCGTGACGCGGTAGCCCTCGCCGGGCCGCAGACGCACGAAGTTGTTGAGCGGCAGGTCGACAACGGCCTCGCCGCTGAGGCACAGCAGCCAGCCGGTCACAGCGTCACTGCCAGGCTGGTTGCCGCTGTGCTTGCCGCTGAGGTTCAGCACGCGCAGGTCGCCGCCGGGCAGCCCCAACCACTGCCCCGGCGAACCCTGTGCCAGACGGATCAGGTGCAGCGCCTGCGGAGCGGCGGCCCTCTCACGGACAAAGCGTTCGCGGGGCATCCTCCTACTCTCCGCGCGCCGCCTGGTTCAGCTTCTTGCTGGCCTGCAGGGCCATCCCCTTGGCCTTCTTCACGTCCAGGCCCAGTTCGGGGGCCACCTCGTCCACCTTGCGGCCCTGCTCGCGGGTGGCAGTCACCAGCTCGCGTTCCTGCGCCGAGAGAACATTCAGGTGCGGCTTGAGCTGGGCCCAGGTGAATGTGGGCCTGGCCGGAGCCTTGGCAGGGGCTTTTTTCGCGGTCTTGGAGGTCGGAGTTCTGGTGGCTGCCGTCTTCGCCGCAGCTTTTTTGGGGGCCGCGCTGCGTGTCGCCGTCTTCTTCGCCGTTCCAGCCTTGGCCGCCGCCTTCCGGGGCTTGCCCGCTTTCGCCTTCGGCTCCTTGCCGCGTTCCTCCAGAATTTCCAGGGCACGCTCGGCGGTCAGGTTGTCCTCGGATTCGCCTTTACGGAGGGTGGCGTTGCGCTCGCCGTCGGTCAGGTAGGGGCCGAAGCGCCCGGACTTCAGGACAATGTCGGCGCGGCCCTCATATTTGTAGGTGCTGAGGGGCGGGGTGGGCGTGCGGCCCTTCGCAAAGCGCGGCTGAAGAAACAGTGCCTCGGCCTCGGGCAGCGTCACGGTGAACAGTTCCTCGTGGGTGGTCAGGCTGCGGCTGTCATTCCCGCGTTTCAGGTACGGGCCGTACTTGCCGTTCAGCGCCCAGACCTCCTCGCCCTCAGAGGTGCCCACCAGCCGGGGCAGGCTCAGCAGCTTCATGGCGCGCGGCAGCGTGAGGGTGTCCAGATCGTCGGTGGGAAACAAACTGGCGGTACGGATCGGCGGATTCTCCGCGCCCAGCGTGACATAGGGGCCGTAGCGCCCGGCGCGGGCCACCACCGGATGCCCGCTGGCCTCGTCGATCCCGAGGGGCCGGTCCCCGCTGGGGCGGCTCATGATCTCCTCGGCCAGTTCCAGCGTCAGCTCGTCGGGCGCCAGACCTTCGGGCAGGTTGGCCTTGTCGTCGCCGCGCTGCATATACACACCGTAGCGACCCACCCGGACCTCTATGCCGCTGTCGGAGAGCCGGGGCACGGCAATGGTGGCGATGCCGCGCGCGTCGATCTCACCCATCTGACGGTCGATCAGCGGCCGCAGGGCCATGCCCTCGCCGTCCACACCCAGGTAAAAGCGCTTCAAGTACGGTACCCGCTGGGCGCGGCCCCCGGCGATGTCGTCCAGATCCTCTTCCATCTTGGCGGTGAAGTCGTAGTCCACCAGATTGCCGAAGTGGTGTTCCAGCAGCGCAGAGGTGGCAAAGGCCGTCCAGCTGGGCACCAGCGCCTGCCCCTTCTTGCTGGCGTAACCCCGGTCCTGAATGGTGCCCAGAATGCTGGCGTAGGTGCTGGGGCGGCCAATGCCCGCGCCTTCCAGGGACTGCACCAGGCTGGCCTCGGTGTAGCGGGCTGGGGGCTGTGTCTCGTGGCCGTCGGGCTTGACGGTCTCGGCGGTCACGCGCTGGCCCTGCTGAAGAGGCGGCAGCGGCGTTTCACGGTCTTCCAGGGCGGCGCTGGGATCGTCGCTTCCTTCTACATAGGCGCGCAGAAAGCCGGGAAAGTCGATGGTGCGGCCCGAGGCACTCAGGCCCACTTCCTCGCCCGTTTTTGCTTTCCCGTTTAACCGGACCCGCAGGCTACGGCCCCGCGCATCCGCCATCTGGCAGGCCACAGTGCGCTTCCAGATCAGATCGTACAGGCGCCACTCGTCGCCGCCCAGCTCCGCACGCAAGGAGTCCGGGGTGCGGAAGCTGCTGCCGGCCGGCCGGATCGCTTCGTGCGCCTCCTGGGCGTTCTTGGCCTTCTTGGCGTACACGCGTGGCTGCGGCGACAGGTAGGGCTGGCCGTACATCTGCGACACCTGGGTGCGGGCCGCCGTGACTGCCTCGGACGAGAGGTTGGTGCTGTCGGTCCGCATGTAGGTGATATAGCCGCCCTCGTACAGCCGCTGGGCAGCCCGCATGGTGCGGGTGGCGGCGAAGCCCAGCTTGCGGCTGCCCTCCTGCTGCAGGGTGGACGTAATAAAAGGTGGATAAGGGCGCTGCGTGAACGGCTTTTCCTCGGCAGAGGTCACCGTCAGCGGCTGCCCGGTCAGGCCATCCGCCAGGGCGCGGGCCTCGGCCTCGGCCAGCGTGCGGACCTTCGCGTCGGGCTTCAGTTTGCCGGTCAGGGGATCGAAGTCCTTGCCCACCGCCAGCTTCTGTCCAGCAACGTCGGTCAGGCGGGCAGGGAAGGTGGCGTCTTCCGCCGTGCGGCCGGTGACCAGCAGGTCCCACCACGAGCCGCTGACAAAGCGCATCCGCTCGCGCTCGCGCTCCACCAGCATGCGCGTCGCCACGCTCTGCACGCGGCCCGCCGACAGCCTGGGGGCCACCTTCTTCCACAACACCGGGCTGACCTCGTAGCCGTACAGCCGGTCCAGGGCGCGGCGGGCCTCCTGCGCTTCCACCAGATTGGTGTCGATCTGGCGGGGGGAGGCAATGGCGGCCTGAATCGCTTCCTTGGTGATCTCGTGGAAGACCATGCGCTTGACCGGCACCTTGGGCTTTAATTCCTGAAACAGGTGCCACGCGATGCTCTCGCCCTCGCGGTCATCGTCTGTGGCCAGAATGATCTCGTCGGCCTCAGCCGCCATCTTCCGCAATTTGGCCACGTGCTGGCGCTTCTCGGGCGACACCACGTACAAAGGCTGGAAGTCGTTCTCGATGTCCAGCCCCAGCCGCGCCCAGGCCAGGCCCTTGTACTTCTCGGGAATGTCCGCCGCGCTTTTGGGCAGGTCACGGATGTGCCCGATCGAGGATTCCACCGCGTACCCTTTTCCCAGGTACTTCTCGATGGTGCGGGCTTTGGCGGGGGATTCGACGATGACTAGGGTCTTGGACATAAGGGGTTTACGCTCCTGGCACTGCTCTTGGCCGGTGCGTCCGGCGCGGCAATGTCACCGCGATCCCGACGGCCTGAAGGCAGAGGCACGAGGGTAGCATGCTCCCTGGCGGGCTTCCGGAAGGTAGGGCGCAAACGATGAGACACATGTGGCCATCTGAATAGCAGGTCGTAGGTGCCCGCCCAGACAGTGGAAACAGAGCCGTCCAGACGGCCTTTTTCATTCCGGGCCGGCACCACACCTTGATGTTTTCTTCATGCTACGCTGCCCGCATGCACATCCGGGGGTCCACCCTCACCGTCTTGCCCCTGGCCGTCGTGGCCCTGCTGGCCGTGGGTTTTCTGGCGCTCCCCAACCTGCGGGTGCCGAATGCTGAGCGCCCCCACCCCACCCTGATCGTGCTGGGCGCGGCGCAGTATGCGGGCCGGCCCAGCCCGGCCTTTCAGCGGCGGCTCAATCACGCGCTGGCGCTGTACCGGGGCGGCGGCGTGACGCAGATCGTGGTCACGGGTGGGCGGCGGCCCGGCGACCCCTTCAGCGAGGGCGAGGTGGGACAGGCGTACCTGGGCCAGCATGGCGTGCCGCGTGAGGCCCTGCTGGCCGAGGCGCGCAGTCGGACCACCATCGAGAATCTGCGCTTTGCCCGCACCATGCTGCCGCCCCACACGCCCTTCACGCTGGTCACCGACGAGGCGCATGCCCCGCGTGCCCAGGCCCTGGCCCGCGCCCTGGGCCTGGAGGCCAACGTCAGCGCCAGCCCGTTGAGCCGGGGCGTCAGCCGCAGTTACCTGCTGCGCGAGAAGGTGGCGCTGGTGGCCTACGCGCTGATCGGCATCCGCCTGTAACGCCCACCTGTCCCACGTATTCCATGACGAAGTAACGAGGCCCACTCAGACGCTGTCACTCAGCGCCGCAGCCGCCGCAGCAGGCCGCCCATTTCCGGCATCCTCAGCAGCAGTGCGCCCAGCAGGTAGGCAGCCAGCCCCGCGCCGCCCGCCACGCTCAGGCCGATCAGCCCAGGAACGATAAAGCCCGGGGCGGGAATAAAGGGCACGAAACGCAGCGCCAGCCACGCCACCAGCCCCGCAAGTAGCGACAGCGGCAGCACCCGCGCCAGATGCGCCGTGATCTCGCGGCCCGGAAAGCCCAGGGCGCGGCGGTACAGCAGGGCCAGCGCCCCGGCCATCAGCACGCCGCTGATCGCGGTGCTGACGCCGAAGCCCAGCAGCCCCAGCGGCGGCACCAGCAGGCGGTACAGCCCGACTTCCAGCACGAAGCCCACCGCGCTGACGGTCACGGCCTCCATCGTGCGCTCGCGGGCGTAGAAGGTACGCAGCAGCAGGGTCACCATGGCCCAGGGCACCAGGGCCAGCCCCCAGCCGGTCAGAATCTCGCTCGCAGCTTCAAACCGCGCCACGTCGTAACCACGGGAAATATTGACGATGCTGACCGCGTACCCGGCGAGCACCACCAGCAGCGCACTCATGGGGGCGGCCAGGAACGTGGTGGTGCGAATGCCCTGCACAGTGAGTGCCTTGAAGGCCGACCAGTCCCTCGCGGCAGCGTGTTCGGAGAAGCGGGGGAACAGGGCCAGTGCAGGCGACACGACGAACAGCCCGTTCACTGTGGTAAACAGCGTCTCGGCGTAAAAGTACCCGGACTGGGTTCCGGGGAGAAATCTGGTGTTGTCGCTGAGCAGCCTCGTGACATACAGGTTCAGGAACTGCCGGGCTCCGGCGGTCAGCGTAAACGGGGCCATCTGCCGCAGCACCCGCATCAGCGATGGATTTGGTTTCAGACTGGGGGTGGGCAGCAAACCGAAACGTGTCAGGGCCGGAAGCTGTACAGCCAGCTGCGCCAGACCGCCAATCAGCCAGCCGAAGGCCAGCCACGTGGCCGTGTTGGGCAGCAGCAGCAGCGCCACGATGCTGGCGAGGTTGAAGGCCACCGGGGCGAAGCTGCTCTCGCGGAAATGCTCGTCGGCGTTCAACAGGCCCATGGCGATGCTGGACAGACTGATCAGCATCAGGAACGGCATCACCAGTTGGGTCATGTACACCGCCACGGCGCGGTCCACGTTGGGGGTGGCCGCAATCAGCAGGTCTACGATGAACGGTGCCGCCAGGATGCCCAGCGCCATCAGCAGCAGATTGACCGCGATCAGCACGCCGCTGAAGGTCTGGGCCAGTTTCCTTCTCTCCGTCTCGTCCAGCGACTTGTACACCGGGATAAACGAATTGACCAGCGCACCCTCCGCCAGCAGCTCGCGCAGCAGATTGGGCACGCGCACCGCCACCAGAAAAGCGTCCAGCAGGGTGTTGCCGAAGGTTCCCATGATCTGGGTCCGCACGATGCCCGACAGCCGCGAACCCAGCGTGCCCGCCATGACGATCAGGGTGTTGGCCCGCAGCGACTTGCGCGGCAGCGGGGCTGGAGTGGCCGGGCCTTTGTGGGCTTCGGGTGGGTCAGGGGCGGCGGGCGGAACGGTCACGCGGCCAACTGTAGCGCGTGGCCCGCAGGATTCAGCCGGGGGATGGTTGCGGGTCTGCCCCGGCCTGCGCCACGCCGTCCGGCGCGACGTGCAGCCACCCTTCCCCAAACGACACGTCCAACGTCAGACTTTCCAGATAGTCACGCAGAGGCGCCGGAAGTTCCGCCACCGTGAACGGCGTGCGCGGCGCGGCCACCAGACGGTACAGGCCCGACTGCCCCGGCACGCGGTCATAGACGGAAGCTCCCCGGCGCTGGGGCGGGGTCAGGTGCTCGTCGAAGCCGCCCGCCGGAGCGTTGGGCGGTTCCGTTTCCGGGCGGGTGTCGATCCAGACGTGCAGCGATTCCAGCAGTTCCTCGGAGTGCAGGGCTGCCTCCGGCACCTGGGTGTCGCCTGCCGCCATGAACTGCGCCACATGGCCGCGTACGTCGGCGGCGAACCAGTCGAACTCCACGCCCGCCAGCTCCTCGCGGGTGATCACGGTGTGGGGATCAGCCCCTCCCGGCGCCGTCTCCCCCATTCCTATTTGCCCCCCAGCGCCTCAGACACCACTTCGCGGGCCTCCTGCATCACCTGTTTCAGGTGGTCTGCGCCCTTGAAGCTCTCGGCGTAGATCTTGTACACGTCCTCGGTGCCGCTGGGGCGGGCGGCAAACCACGCCTCGGCAGTGGTGACCTTCAGGCCACCGATGGGCGCGTCGTTGCCGGGGGCGCGGGTCAGGCGGGCGGTGATGGGGTCGCCCGCCAGGGTCTGCGCCTTCACGTCATCCGGCGAGAGGTTGCCCAGAATCTTCTTCTGCGCGGGCGTGGCGGGGGCGTCCTGGCGGTCATAGGCGGTGGCGCCGTATTTCCCAGTCAGATCGGCGAAGCGCTGGCTGGGGGTCTTGCCGGTCCTGGCGGTCATCTCGGCGGCCAGCAGGCCGGGAATCAGGCCGTCCTTGTCGGTGCTCCACGCGCCGCCGTTCAGGCGCAGGAAGCTGGCCCCGGCGGATTCCTCGCCGCCAAACCCCAGATCGCCGGTCAGCAGGCCGTCCACGAAGTATTTGAAGCCCACCGGCACCTCCACCAGCGGGCGGCCCAGGCCACCGGCCACCCGGTCAATCAGGGCGCTGCTGACCAGCGTCTTGCCCACACCTGCCGTCGTCCGCCAGCCGGGACGGTGCGTGAACAGGTAGTCGATCATGACGGCGAGGTAGTGGTTGGGGTTCATCAGGCCGTCGGCGGTGACGATGCCGTGGCGGTCGGCGTCTGGATCGTTGCCCACGGCCACGTCAAAATCGTCCTTGAGGCGCAGCAGCCCGGCCATCGCGTAGGGGCTGGAGCAGTCCATGCGAATCTTGCCGTCCTTATCGACGCTCATGAAGGCGAAGCGGGGATCGACAGTTTTATTCACGATCTCGAAGTTCAGGTTGTACTCGGCCAGGATTGCCTCCCACACCGGCAGGCTGGCCCCGCCCAGCGGATCAATGCCCACATGAACGCCGCTCTGTTTGATGGCGTCCAGATCAATCACTTCAGGCAACTGGCGCACGTAGGGCGCGATGAAATCGTACTCCTCCAGCTTGCCCATCGCGTCTTCCAGCGACAGGCGTTTCACGTCGCGCATCTCGTTTTCGAGGATGGCGTTGGCGCGGACCTGCACCGCCCCGGTCACGTCGGTATCGGCGGGGCCGCCCGACGGGGGGTTGTATTTAAAGCCGCCGTCCTGCGGCGGGTTGTGGCTGGGTGTGATCACGATGCCGTCCGCCGTGCCCCCCTTGCCTGCGCGGTTGTGTTCCAGAATGGCGTGGCTGATCAGCGGTGTGGGGGTCATCACGCCGGGCTGCACGCACACGCGCACGCCGTTGGCGGTCAGGACTTCCAGCGCACTCATCCACGCGGGTTCGGACAGGGCATGTGAGTCCAGCCCCATGAACAGCGGCCCGCTGATGCCCGCCGTCAGGCGGTGTTCGGCCACTGCCTGCGCCACCGCCAGAATGTGCGCCTCGTTGAAGGTGCCGTTCAGGCTGGTGCCCCGGTGTCCGCTGGTGCCGAAGGCGACGCGCTGCAAGGGGTCGTGCACGTCCGGGCGCGTTTCGTAGTAATGGGCCACCAGACGGGGAATGTTGGTCAGCAGGCTTTGGGGAGCGGGTTTTCCGGCCAGTTCGCTGAGGGTCATGTTCAGGAGTTTACCGGGCCGGTTGACCGCTTCCTGCCTCCATGAGCAGAGTGCCGGGAAGCGTTCAAGGCGATAGGCGCCCACGCCCGCACGGTCACAACGAAGCTCACGTTTTATAAATGTTCCGGTCACCCATTAAAAAGCGGGATGCGCCACAGTGGACGACATGAAGAAGATGATGATGGCCGCCGCCGCAATCGGGTTGACTGGACTTCTGGCAGGTTGCGGAAGCGGAAGCGCACCGGACGGCAGCGCACGGGGCGAGATCACTAAGGTCCGCACCGAGTATCGCCTGAATAACACATCTGGCAAATTCGTCGCCTGCGACAATATCGCCAACAATCCTGGCCGGGCAAACCTGACCCAGGTAGCCGTGGATTTTGATCTGGCCGGCACGGTTCAGGACATCACCATCGGCCTGAAGGGTGGCAACTCCACAAAATACGACAACAACTTCACGACGACCGTCAAGGGCTCCGAGCTGCCCGGAACCGGCGGCAAGTACCGGATTACCTTCAACGCTGATTCCAGCGCCGCAGACACCCTGTTGCCGCAGAGCATCATCGTCACTCCTGCTTCGGTCAAGGTAAAAGTAGTTACCACCAACGCCAACAGCCGTGCGGGCTTCTTTTACCCGGCTTTCCGTGTGAACACTGGCTCAGACACCTTTACTTTCAGCGGTATTCTGAGTTACACAACAGATGTGTACACGAACTGCACGGTTACCCAGACCACCGACGAAGACGTTTAATCTAAGCACTTAACGGACGCCGGAGCAGTCGCCCCGGCGTTTTCTTTGTGCCGTCCTCAGGTTTTCTGAAGGCGACGGTCACGCCCGCATCAGCTTCATGCCGGAGAGTGAACAGTATGAAAAGACTGATGATGGCGGCGGTAGGACTGACGGGCGTGCTGGCGAGCTGTGGTGGCGTGACCGTCACCGCCGATTTTGGCTTTGCCCCCGGCAGCCAGTACGCACCGAGCCTTAAGCTCAATGAACTTAGCTACAGCACCAACTACCAGGCTAAAACAGCTTTCACAGATCAAAATGGAAACACGGTTAGGGCGGGCGAGTATCTGATCTGCGATAATGCCAACACCACCATGCTCGTCGATCTTAAATGGACGGGCGGACTGAACAAGCTTTACCTACAGTTCAAGGGCCTGAGCACAGGAGCAACGCAGACGGTGCCTTTTTATGCGTTTAACGGCAGTGATACCAGCGGTGCAGGACAGGCCAAGTTCACCTTCGGCCCGAACACAGCCCCACTCAGCCTAAGCAGCAAGCTCGTCTCGCAGGCCATTGTGGTGAATCCCGTTATCGTCAATGTTAAGGGCAACACTTACGTGCGCGTGCAAGGCATCGATCAGAGCGGTTACAACAGCAATATTCTTGAGAGCGTGACTGCAATTCCTGTCGTCAACTGTCAATAACCTCATGACTGAAAGCCGCCCCCAGTACCGGGGCGGCTTTTTCGTTCCAGTACTCAAGCAATCAACGGGTGCAGTTCGCCCGCGCTGACCAGCGCCAGCCAGTGCAGGGCGCGGCTGGCGCTGACGTACAGCAGCCGACGCTCGTACTCGGTGCTTTCATCGTAGGTCTGGACATTGGCGCTGCTCACGATGGCCGCGCTGAACTCCAGCCCCTTGGCAAGACTGACCGGCAGCACCACCAGCCCGCCCCGGAAGCGGTGTTCCTGCGTGGTGATCGGCTGGGCGTCGGTGTCGAAGTCACGCAGGGTCTCGGCCAGCCGGTCCGCGTCCACGGCGCGGCGGGTCACGATGGCGATGTTGACATGCCCGGCAGCCTGCGCGTCCTTGACCGCCCGGGCAATCAGCGGCAGCTCGCCGTGCGGGGCATCGGCGGGGGCCACGTAGCGCTGCACCTCGGCCCCATCGCGGTCCACGCCCTGAACCTGGGCGGCACGGTTGTAGGTGGCGGCAATCCGGGCTCCCAGTTCGGTGATCTGGCGGGTGCTGCGGTAGGTGCGGCCCAGCGTCAGCACCTCCGCGCCGGGCAGCACGGCCTGCACCGCCTCCCAGCTGCTGGGTCCCTTGTAGCCGTGCATGCCCTGATTCAGGTCACCCAGCGCGGTCAGGTGGCCGGGGCGGGTGGCGCGGCCCAGCAGCGCGTACAGCAGCGGCGAGTAGTCCTGCGCCTCGTCCAGCACCACATGGTCAAACGGTTCGAGGGTGCGCCCGTCCTGCCGCCCGATGCCCCCGGTAAACGCCTGCACGGCCAGCATCAGCGGCAGTTCGGTGGCGTCGGCGTGGGCGCGGCGCGGGGTGGGAATGCCGCTCAGCGGATCGGTGCCCAGCAGGGCGATCTCGCGCTCGGTCAGCAGGCCACTGGCGGCCAGCGCCTCGGGGCTGCCCAGCAGGCGGCGGGCCTCGGTGACGGGCGTGGTACTGGCGAAAACGCGGCCCAGCAGGGCCGTGATGGGCGCGGAAAGCTGGCGCAGCACCCCCGCTTCCTCGTCGTCAGGCACGTTCAGGTGTGACAGGGCCAGGGCTTCCACGGCTCGGCGGAAACCCGCGCGGTAGCCGCTCAGGGGATCGGCGGCGAACACGTCGCGCAGGATGGCGTGCAGATCGGTGTCGGTCAGGGCAAACACCTGCGGCTCGCGGCGGTTCAGGGCCACCTCCTCGCGCAACGACTGCCCGCGCAGGGCGGCATTAAAGCGGTTCCACAGGTGGGTGCGGACCACGTCCAGCATGCGGGCGTCGCCCAGCAGCTTGGCGCGCCGCCACGCCAGCGCCCGGCGGGTGTTGTCGTGGTCGGTGAGCAGCAGGGTCAGGGTGCGGTCCGTGACCTCCAGCTTTTCCAGCCCCAGCAGCCCAACCGCCCAGCTTTCCGGCGTGGTCACGTTGACCGGCCCGATGCCCAGCTCTGGCAGAATCCGGGCGGCGTAGGTGGCCAACACCCGGTTGGGCATCAACACCATGCACGCCCCCGCCTGCGCCTGATGCGGCCCGCGCTCGGCGTTGGTCATCCAGGCCAGCCGGTGAAAGCCGATGGTGGTCTTGCCCGAACCTGCCGCGCCCTGAATGATCACAGGAGTTCCGGCAGGGTGGCGCATGGCCGCGTTCTGCTCGGGCTGCAGCGTTTCCACCACGTCGCGCATTCCAGCGGTGCTGCCTTCTTCCAGGCGGCGCAGCAGCACCTCCTCGCGGCCCCCGGTGTCGCCGCCAGCCTCGTCGTCGTACAGATCAGTGACGCGGTGCAGCGTCTTGGCGGCGATGTCCAGCTGTCGCCGCCGCTTGATCGTGCCCTGCCCGCCCCGGCGCGGCGTCCAGCCCAGCGCGTCGGAGTAGAACAGGCTGCCCACCTCGCTGTCCCAGCCCACCACGCTGTGCGGCCCCTTCACGTCGCGGAAGCCGTGCTTGCCGATGTACAGCGTCTGCTCGCGCCCGCCCACCCGCACCTTCAGGCTGCCGAAGTACGGATGGTGCACATGCGGCGAGAGCATCGCGGCGTGTTCCCCGGCCTCGTCAGCCAGGATGATGCTGGTTTCCAGGTCCGCGCCCATCTGGCGGTCCCGGTCCTCCCAGAAGTCGATCTGACGCAGCATGGCGTCCACCGTGCCCTTCAGGTGCGCGGTTTCATGTGGGAAGTCGGGGTGGGTGTCGTGGACGGCAGAGCGCGGGGAAGCAGGAGCAGACATCGCCGCCCAGAATACGGGGTCCGGGCGGCGCGAAAAGCGAGGTTGGGGGTTGCGCCAGAGGTGGTCAGCCGCCCACGGCCTGCGCTTCAGGCAGCTCAGCAATCTGCTCGCCCGATTCGTCCAGCACGAATTTGTCGATGTACGCCGAGTTCATCAGATGCAACGCACCCATGTATTTCAGGCGGAATTTGACGTAACTGCCCACCTTCAGCCCGGCCTCGTTCTCGCCCACGTTCAGCACCAGCATGTCGCTGCTGCCGCCGATCACCTCCAGCCTCCCGTCCACCGGTTCCAGGTACTGCGGCGAGATGTCCAGGTACCCCACGTCCAGAATCGCGCGGTGACTGGTGCCGCCGCTGTTCTCGGCTTCGGCAGTGACACCGAAAGGGTTCTTGCCCAGCGTGCCGGAGGGCGTGTTGGGCTTCTCGGCCAGCTCAATCACCTGCGCGTGCAGCTCCAGCACGTCGTCGTGCATGCCGGCGAAGGTGCCTTCTGCCACCAGATCCTGCCCGAAGAACAGCGCCTCGCCGATGCGGAAGTGGTTGATGGCCCCCGGCAGCCCGCCCGCCATCAACAGCGGAATGGTCACGGTGGTGCCGGCGCTGACCCAGGGGATGTCCACGCCATTTTTCAGCTCAATGATCTTCTTGTACAGGCCCAGCTGAATCAGCTTGTCCTCGCTGGGCATCACGCCGTTCAGGCAGTTCAGGTTGGTGCCGATGCCGATGATCTTGATGTTGGGCAGCTGAAACACCTGGGCGTAAAACGCCTCAATGTCCTCGCGCAGCACGCCCTCGCGCAGGTCGCCCATCTCGATCATGATGATGATCAGATGCTGCCGGTCCTGCCGCACCGCCTCGGCAGAGATGGCGCGGATGGTCTCCAGCTCGGTGTTGAAACTCACGTCCGCCCAGGTCACGAGGTCCTCGATCAGCGCCGAGGCGGGCGGCTTGATGTACACCGTCTGCGCCTCTGGACTCAGTTCCTTGATGGCCCGCAGGTTGCTGATGCGCGAGTCCAGCAATTCCAGGCGGCCCAACCGGATCACCTCGTTCAGGAACAGTTTGTTGCCGCACAGCAGCTTGGTGGTGATGCCCCAGTCGATGTGATGCTCGCCGAACAGGGTCTCCAGAAAGTCAAAGTTGGCCTGCAATTTGGGGCGGTTCAGCGTCAGGTAGGCCATTCACTCCCCTCCTGAACGGGTCAGCCGCATTTCGAGGTACTTGTTGGTGAAGCCCAGCCGCTCATACAGCTTCTTCGCGGGGTTATGGGGCTCGACGTGGAGGGCAACGTTGCCCTCCACATTTGCCAGCACCGTTTCCATCAGCTGTTTGCCCAGGCCGCGCCCGCGCGTCTTGCCGTGAACGGCGATGTAGACCAGGATATTTTCGGGAATAAAGCCGCTCATACCGGTGCGGTTGGTGACCACCGCGCCCAGCAACTCTCCGTCTTCCTCAGCGTAGGTCACGCTGCCGCCGCGCTCCTGCGCGTAGGCCAGGCACGCCTGAATGTCTTCCAGGGCGTCGCCGTACTCGTCCAGATGGGTGTGCAAGAACCCGGCCACGCGCTGCCGGTCCTCGGGTTTCAGGGTGTCCGGGGCGTCCGGCCCCAGCCTGTAATTTCTGATGTTCAGGGTTTGAGTGGTCATACTTCGCCCTCCTTCTTGCCCCAACGATAAGGGCTGGTGTGTCATGGCCACCCCCGTTCCTGCTTGAGCAGTGTTTGAGCTCGGAGGCGGCAATCCGGGGGCAGCCAAAGAAAGGGCCGTCCCGCAGCAACAGGTCAGCCTAACGCAAAGGGGCGAAGCGGTTTGGAAGGCACCGTACGGCGCAGGGGAAAGCCCTGTCGCTGTCCTGGCATTTCCCTCCGCATTTCAATGAACCCCGGCACCGCCGTCAATCCGGCAGGAGCCGCACCCAGAACCGCTCCACGCACACACCAGCGGCCTCCAGCCACACCAGGGCCACCCTCCGCCCCACGCCAAAGAGGACGGCGGCCTGACCGAAACGGCGGCCCAGTTCTGCGGCCTCCCTCAAGTGGAGGCCGGGGACAATCACCGATGCCTCGGCCCATTGCCCCTCGCCGTTGACGCCGGGCAGGTGTGGACGCGAGGCGATCAAATCCAGCAACTCACGCCCAGCCCGCAGATTGTCGGCCCGGGGCTGAAGCCTTCCACCCGGATTCCAGGCGGTGACGACGGCCCACCGGTTGGCAGCCCAGGACGGCGCGGCGCCTGGGGATCCGGCGGCGAGGCCAAAGCGTTCGCGCGGCGTGCCGTAGAGCGCGGCGAGGAAAGCGGCTCGCTGGGCCTCCCTCATGTGGGACTAGCGGGACACCGTCGCCATCACGTTGAGCACCACACCCTGACGGAGGCGCAGGACCACGCTGACCTTCTGACCGACCTTGAAATTGCCGCCCAGCACCACGCGGTATCCCGAGTTGCCGCTGAGAATGACGCTGCCGCTGATCGGCACGGACCTGACCACCTCGCAGCGGGGCGCACACTTCATCAACCGGGCGCGGCCCAGGCTGCTCCAGACGCCCATCAGCTCGTCCGCCTTCGATGCCTTGATGCGGCCGGTCAGCAGGGCGCCGCCGTAGCTGGGCGTGAGTTTCAGATCGGCGCTCAGGCCCGGCGGGTTCTGGGCTGCCGCGCCGGGCAACAGCAGCAGGGCCGCCAACGCCGCTCCTTTCCACCTCATTCCTCTCCCCCGGCGTCGTCACCGCTGTCCGCGTCCGCCGGTTCGGCACTGTCGACGTCGGTCTTCATCACCTCGCGCAGCACGCTGGTGGCAAAGCTGCCCTTGGGCAGGGTAAAGGCCAGTGTGTAACCGTCGTCCTGTGGGGTCACGCTGGCCTCTTCCGGGAACACACGGGTCAGGCGCCGGTCCCCGCGCCGGGAGGCGAACACGCTGGGGGTCAGGTCAAACAGCGCCAGGGCCTCGGCCTCCAGGGCTCCGGCATCCAGGGTCAGCGGCTTGGTCTTCTTGCCGAACAGCGTGCCCGTGGCGCTGACCTCACCACGTTCGGCGCGCGGCGACTCGGCGGCGGCGTCCTCCACCAGAAAGACGCCGCCCGTGTCGTGCTTTTTCGCCATATCGCCCGCCAGCAGCGAGGCAAAGACGCCGCGTTCCAGACGCAGGCTGAGAAAGGCATTGAACACCGCGCTCTGCACGCTGGAGATCAGAAAACGGCGCACGCGTGGGTCACGCAAACGCGACTCGCCGCGCAGCACGCGCAGGCCTTCCTCGGCGTTCAGACCGCCCAGGCCGAAGCGCTGCGGACCAAAGTAATTGGGCACGCCGTGGGCACCCAGCGTTGCCAGGGTGGCCTGTGCCTCGGCTGCCCCACCCTCTGCGCCGCGCACGCGCACCACAAAGCGGTTGCCGCGCAGGTGACCCATCCCCAGCTTGTTGCTGTGGCGGGTGGTGTCCAGAATTCGCACACCGTCCAGGGCAAAGTCGCCCAGCCGCCGCTCGTATTTGGCCGGCACGCTCAGCCACTGCGTCGTGACCGCGTGCCGGTCTTTGAGGCCCGCCACGCCAATGTCACGGTCACGCACCCCAAGTTGTGCGCCCAGTTCCCGCAGCACGTGGGCGGTGGTATGCCCGGTCTTTTCCACATGCAGGTACAGGTGATCGCCCTCACCCGACAGCGGGTAGGCCGCAACCTCCTCCACCCGGAAATCCTGTGGTTCCTGGCGCAGGGTCCCGCCGGTGCCCACGTCTTCCGTCCATGCCCGCAGGGCCGCCCATCCAAACACCAGACTCACGATGTCGCACAGCCTATCGCGGCTTCCTGCGGCGGGCGTGAGAGGGCGGGGCCGCAGAGAAACGCAGACGCGCGCGCCATCTCAGTTCAGCACGCGCTGGTCCGCCCGGCCCACCGGGGTCCAGTCGGCGCGGAACAGATGGGCCTCGGACGACTTGTCGGGGCCGTACCACACGCGCACGCCACTGTCGCGCTCGCCCACGGGCAGCAGGGCCTCCTGACCGGCACGCAGTTCGGACAGCACCTGACCGTCGGGGCCGCGCACGCGGAACCACCCGTTGATCCCGGCGGGGGACCAGCCGGCCAGCCTCACCGGGCGCGGCGAGATGTTTCTGAGGTGCGCCCCCTGCTCGCTGAGGGTCACGCTCAGGTCCGGCCAGTCGGGTGTGACGGTGCGGTGCCAGCGCGTCTGAAAATTCAGTACGGGACGGGTTTTCGCGGCTGTGCCGCCTGCCGGATACAGCGCCACCCCCAGCAAGCCCGCGAGACCCGCCAGCAGCGCGGACAGGGCCACCACGAAGGCCAGCGGCTCAGCCTGCCCCCCCTGCCACACGTTCAGGGCCAGCACCCCGCCGATCAGCACCCACACCACTGGCCACGCGGGCGACGGGCGACGGGACGCGCGGCGGTACGGCAGCGGCCAGAACTCGGCCAGCAGCAGCGCCGCCGCCCCCAGTCCGAACAGGGCCGGCACGTCCAGCGTGGGCGTGAGCAGCAGCATGGCCACGCCCGGCACGGCCCACCACGCCACACCGGGCAGGTAGCCCAGCCGGGCCTCGCGGCCCACCCGCAGCACCCAGTGCAGGGCGATCAGGGCCAGCACCAGGGCGTACACCCCCGTGACCTCGGTCAGCGGACTCAGCCCGCTCCACCCGGCCCCCAGAACCCCCACATCTTGCACGTCAGCCTCCCTATGGCCGGCCCTGACCGCCTCCGGCCCCCTCCAAAGTATCTCCCCGTTGCCGCGCGGAATGGAACATCGGCAGAGATGGCCGGGGCCGTCCGAACCGAAGGGGTTGACCGACGGCCACCTCTACAGACGCGGTTCTTCCTTCTTGTGCCGGCCCAGGCGGGATGCAGGATTGCTCGGGCCGCCGGACTGCCGCGGGGCAGCTTCCGGCGCCTCAGCCACATCTGCGGGAGGCACGGCCACCGGCGGTCTGGCCTGGGCCGGAGGTGTCGGCGACACGGCGGGCGACAGGGCCGGCGCGGCAGGCCCGGACAGCACCACGCCCGGCTGCCCGTGGCGCTCGATCTCGAAGGCGAGGTGGCCGATCTCGGCCCCCAGAATGCCTTCCCAGGCAGTCTTGACCGCATTCAGGCTGCCGGGCATGGCAAAGATCGCCGAACCCCGGCACAGCCCGCCCAGCGCCCGCGACAGCATGGCCGCGCCGCCCACCTCGCGGTAACTGAGCATGCGGAACAGCTCGCCAAAGCCGGGGATGGGCTTGGTGATCAGGGACTCCACCACCGGCACGGTCACGTCGCGCCCGGTCAGGCCTGTACCGCCGGAGGTCAGCACCACCGTCGCCTCGCGCAGGAACTGCACCAGCGTGGTACGGATCGCGACAGCGTCGTCCCTGACCACCCGGTAATGAATCACCTCGTGGCCCGCCGCCTTCAGTTCGGTCAGCAGGTACTGGCCGCTGGTATCGGTCTCGGGCGTGCGGGTGTCACTGATGGTCAGCACCGCCACCCGCACGCGGCGCGGCGCGGCGGCGCGGTGTTGCTGGGAGGCGGCCTGTGGTGGGACGCCGGGGCCAGCGCCGTCGGTCTGTTCGGGAGGGCGGGAGGGGTCCGTCATGGACCCACCATACCGCCGCCACACGGGCCGGGGTCAGGCCCCACCTTCCCACCCCCTGACCCGCCGCAGACTGTCAGCGCCCGGCGTTCAGGACGTTGCGCGCCCGTTCGGGCAGGTGGGCGCGGTCCGGGCGTTTCAGGTCCGAGCGGGCACAGCGCAGATGCAGCGCGAGGTACACGCCCGCCTGCTGAGCCAAAAATTCGCGGTAGCCGTCCTCCTGGCCGCTGCGAACGCATTCCAGGGCCAGCAGTTCCAGCTGTTCGTCCAGCCGCCGCAGCGCCAGGTGGCGGGCCGCGTTGGCGCCGCTGTCCCCCAGGGTGTCGGGCAGGGCGGCCAGGTACTCGGGCTGCTGAATCAACACCCTGGCCGCCCGGCGGACGTTGGGGTCATCCAGGGTCAGGGCGCAGGCGCGGCACGGCTGTTCCTGGCTGGCCTCGCCGCACACCGGGCAGGGGCGCCAGCCCTGTTCCTCGCGCCACCTGCGGGAACGGGTGATCGCCTCGGCGGCGCGCAGGGCGGCTGGGCGCAGGTCCTCGCTGACCTCCTGCACCAGTTCGCGGGCGCGGGCGCGGTCCGGGGCGGGCAGCGGGGCCGGCGCGGGGGGCATCACCGGCTCGCGCACGCTGCCCACGCTGAACCGGATGTCACTCAGCGGCGCGTCGGGCAACAGGGCGTTCATGGCCTTGAGAAAATGGTGGCGCTGCATGCTCAGGTGGTGGGCGGCGGCGCTGTCGCGCACGTCCACGAACAGCACGCTGCCCTGCTGGGTGCGCGGGCGCGTGATCCGCGCGATGTCCGGCCCCACCACCCCTGGCCACGCCAGAATGGCCCGCGCCCGTCCGACGCCCTTGGCGATGCGCGCTGTGCCCAGCGTCGCGCCCATCAGCTCGCCCAGCCCGCGCGGCCCGCTGAGGCGGCGGCCCCGGTTGTAGCGGTCGCGGTTGTAACGGTCCCAGCTCACGAGCGGACCTCCAGCGGGGGGCCGGCGAAGTCGTCTTCGGGCGTCAGGGTGCTCAGAGCAGCGGCCAGGGGGGGCGCGTCCACCGGCGTGAACCGCCCCGACTGCGCCCAGAACTGCGCCGCCGCGCCGGGCGGGCGCTCGGTGCCGGTCACGATGGCCTGCGGCACCCCCGCCGCCAGTTCCAGCAGGAAGGTGCGGCGTCCGGGGTCCAACTCGGCGCTGAAATCGTCGATCAGCAGGATGGGCTGCTCACCGAAGCGTTCGGCCAGCAGTTCCAGTTCGGCGCGGCGCAGCGCCAGCGCCACCGTGCGGCCCTCGCCCCGGCTGGCGTACTCGCTGGCCGGGAAGCCGCCCAGGGTCAGCACCAGATCGTCGCGGTGCGGTCCCGAGACGGTGGAGCCTCGCGCCAGTTCCTCGGCCCGCTTGGAGTTCAGATCATGGGCATAGGTTTCAGGCGTCGTTGTTTCCAGCAATCTGAGTTCCAGCGTCTTTCGGCTGCCCAGCGCGGCGTTGGCATCGGTGGCCAGCTCGCCCAGGCGGGTCAGGGCGCGGCGGCGGAAGGTGACGATCTCGGTGCCCAGTTTGACCAGGGCGTCGTCCCACACCGCCATGGCCCATTCCTCGCCGCCCTTGAGGGCCGCATTGCGCTGCGAGACGGTGCGTTCGTAGCGGCCCAGCTGCTGGCCGTAGCGGGCGCTCAGGCGCGAGAGCAGCGAGTCCAGGTAGGCCCGGCGCAGCGACGGCGAGCCGAAGACCAGTTCCGAGTCCTCCGGGCGAATCCACACCGCGCTGCCCCGTGGCAGGTCACCGGCGCGCACCCGCACGCCATCAACCTTGAGCTGCCGCCGCCCGCGGCCCAGCCCCACCTCCTGCACGCTCAGGCTGCCGCCGGACTCCAGATCGGCACGCACATAGGCCTCGCTCTCACCGGACTGCACCAGCTGTTCCAGCCGGCCCACGTCGGTCTGCCCGGTCAGCGCCAGATAGATGGCCTCCAGCAGGTTGGTCTTGCCCGCCCCGTTCTCGCCGAACACGCCGGTCACCCCGGCCCCGAAGCGCAGCGTGCACGGCGCGAGGTTGCGGTAGTTCAAAGTTGAGAGGGACTCCAGGCGCACAGGGCCCATTCTAGGCGGGATGAGGACGGGCTTCTGTGGGAGAGGGTGGATAGCGGGCAGGCATCCGGGCCTGCGCCGCTGGACGACCGCATCTGCTCGGGGCCGTCCCTCTCTAATGTGCGTAATGTTACGCTAGTCCCATGCGGCCCCTGCCCGAATCCGCTCTGGCCCTGGTCCGCGTGACGGTGGGCGCGGTGTTCGCGTGGCACGGCTTCAGCAAGGTCTTTGAACTGGGACTGGACCGGCTGGCCACCGAGTATCAGGCGGCGGGCGTGCCGCTGCCGCTGCTGTTTGCGCCGCTGGTGGCCGTGCTGGAACTGGTGGGCGGACCGCTGCTGGTGCTGGGCCTGGGCGCCCGCGGGCTGGGCGGGGCGCTAGCGCTGATGACCGCGCTGGTGGCTCTGGCTCCCCTGACGGCGGGCCGCCTGAACCCCGAGGGCCTGGACGCGGCCCTGCTGCTGCTGGCCGGAAGCCTGGCGGTGGCGCTGGGCGGCAGCGGTTCGCCGGCGCTGCGGGACCGCAGTTCAAGGGTGCTGCCCCCAGCCCGGATGCCCGGCAGAAGAAGAGGCTGACGCGCAATCGGTCAGCCCCTCCTGTGTCCACAAATTGATTGGGGCTCCTGCGGCTCAGCGCAGCGGCTGACCTGACCCGTCCACGACGCGCACGTTCTGGTACTTGCCGTCCACCCGCACGATGGTCCACGGGCTGGTGATGGCCTGGGTGGTGATGCTGCCGGGACCGGGGGCACGTACCTGGGCCACCAGGGTCAGGGTGTCGCCGGACGCCGTTGCGCTGGTGACCGTCACGCCGTAGCCGCCCGTGGAGCGCTGCCCCAGGAACACGCCGACCAGGGTGCCGGTGCCGGGATCAGGCGCGGCGGGCGCTCCGGTCTGGCGCGCGTAGGCTTGGCCATACAGCGACACCGCCGCCGCAGAGGTGGCGGCCACTGTGACGGTGGGTTCGGTGACGCCAGACTGGCTGCCGCTGACAACCTCGGTAAAGTTCACGCGCGCTCCTGTGGGCTGGGGGGCCGGGGGGGTGGGCCTAGGCAGCTGGGGCAACTGGGCCGCGACGGTGGCGACGCCGGGCAGCACGTACAGCGCGGTCCGGCGGTACTCGCTGGTTTTGGGCTCCACCGCGAGCGCGGCGTCGGCAGCCGGAACGGCGACCAGCACGCCCACCGCCAGCGGCCCCTGGCCCAGCAGCGCCCGGCTCAGGACGCCCGCCTCCTCGGCGGTCAACTGTCCCGCGCTCTGAAGGCCGCTGACTGCGCTGGCCCCCACCGTGCCGCTCAGGCCGCTCAGTTTGCTCCAGGTCTGGCCGTCGGTGTAGTACACGGCGCTCAGGCCGCCGGGCGTGACCACCTCGAAAGAGCCGTTCGAGAGGCGGGTAACGTTCAGTGGCACGGCGATGCTGGACGTGGGCTGGCGGAAGGTGGCCTTGCCGTCCACACTCAGGGTGCCGGGCACCGCCACCACGTCCTCCACCTGCGCCCGCAGGTCCACGGTCTGCCCGCCCAGTTTCAGGCTGCCCGCAGGTCCGCCGGTCAGGGAGCCGTAGACCCACACGATGCGCTCCTGAGAGCCGCCGTACAGCAGCGCCTCGTGCACCCGCAGGTTGCTGGGGCCGGTCATGGTGCAGGCGCTGAACAGGCCCGCGCTGAGAAGCAGGACGGGCAGGAGGGATTTCTTCATGCTTCCAGCTTAGGCAGCCCGTCTGATGACACCCTGAACGGGACCTTGGGCAAACGCACATCTGATCAACGGGCTGGCATGCTGCCCAACGGGTGAATGGACCGCCAAACGAAGAGGCGAGACGGGCCGGAGGTGCGGCCATTGTCTGTGGCTGTCCTCAGGGTTCACGCAGGGTCAGCGCCCGGCCCCGCCCGCCATCAGCTCCCGCGCGTGGCCCAGCGCGGCCTCGGAGGTGTTGCCGCCCAGCATCCGGGCAATTTCCTCCAGGCGCTCGTCGGGCGAGAGCGGGCGCACCCGGCTGACGGTGCGGCCCCCCTCGACGGCCTTCTCCACCTTGAAGTGATGGTCCGCGCGGGCGGCGATCTGGGCCAGATGGGTCACCACCATCACCTGACGGCTGCGGGCCAGCCGCCACAGCTGCTCGGCCACCGCCAGCGCCGCGCCGCCGCCGATGCCGGCGTCGACCTCGTCGAACACCACCGCTGGGGTGTCCGCGCCCAGCACCGTACTGATGGCCAGCATCACGCGCGACAGTTCTCCCCCGGAGGCCACGTCCGACAGCGGGGCCAGATCCTCGCCAGGGTTGGCGGTGAACTGAATGGTCACGTCACTCAGGCCGTACAGGGCAGGGTCCGCCAGCGCGGACAGCCGGAATTCCAGCCGGGCGTGCGGCATGCCCAGCTCACGGATCACAGCCACCAGTTCGGCAGCCAGCGGCGCGGCACGCTCCTCACGGGCGCGGTCCAGCGCGGCCCCAGCGCGGCGCAGCACCTCCAGCAGGGCCTCCACATCGGCGTCCAGGGTTCCAGCGTCCTGCTCGTCACGGGTCAGGGCGGCCAGTTCCTCTTCCACCCCGGCCTGGAAGGTCAATACATCGTCCAGCGTGGGGCCATACTTGGTCCGCAGCTTGCCCAGCGCCCCCAGACGGCCCTCCACGCGCGCCAGTTCCTCAGGGTCCGCCGCGCCGTCCTCGGCCACCGCCCGCAGTTCGCCGGACACGGCCTGCAGGCTGTCCAGGGCCGCGCGCAATTCCTGTTGCAGCGCCGCGCTCGTGTCGTCGTAACGGGCGCTGGCGTTCAGGGCACGTACCGCCTCACCCAGGAAGCCCAGCGCGTTCTCCTCGCCGTCCGAGATCAGGGTCAGCGCCCCTGCCGCGCTCTGGGCGATGGTCTCCAGGTTGGCCAGGCGGTTCAGCTCGGCCTGCAGGGGTTCTTCCTCGCCGGGCAGCGGGGCCACCTCGGCAATTTCATGCGACTGGAAGACCAGCAGGTCCAGTTGCCGGGCGCGCTCTCGCTCACCGGTGCGCAGCCGCTCCAGCCGGGCGCGGGCCTCCTGCCACTCGCGGTAGGCGTGGGTGTAGGCGGCCACCTGATCCGGCAGCCCCCGGTCCAGCAGGGCACGCTGGTTGGCCGGCCCCAGCAGGCTGACCGCGCTGTGCTGCCAGTGAATGGTCAGCCGGGTCTGTGCCCACTCCTGCAACTCGCGCACGCTGACCACCTCGCCGTCCAGCCGCGCCACGCCGCGCCCCTGGGCCGAAACGCGGCGGCTGGCGCTGCTCTGGTCGGCCACCTCGCTCCAGAAGCCGGTGACCAGCAGGTCCGTCTCGCCGGTGCGGATCAGGTCCGTGTTGGCCCGCGACCCCAGCAGCAGCCCCAGCGCGTCCACGATGATGCTCTTGCCCGCGCCGGTCTCACCGGTAAAGACGCTCAGGCCGCCGGCGAACTCCAGTTCCAGCTCGCGGATGGTGGCGAGGTTGCGGACCTCCAGCCGGACCAGCGCCGGGGCAGCTGGGGCAGCCGCAACCGGGAGCCGGGGCAACGTGGCAGTTTTCTCTGCGCGGGGGGCGCGGGCCTTGCGGGTCACGCCCGGTAGTTTAAGGCTTCGCGGCGCACGCGTTCAGCACTGTGAGGCCGGGCAGCATCGGCACGCTGGCGTCGGCATACGGGCCATGAATGAAACATGCAGAGGCCGGGCTCCCCCATTGGCCCTCACTCCTGTTTTCACCAAGCATGAATCTTCCGTTACAGTTCCCCCACGTTGTCACCCACCACGCACGCCACAATGGCGGCATTGTCCGTGCCCCAGACCCCGCACAAAGACGCGGGGGCGGCGGCGGACGCAAAAGGAGTTCACCATGTCCATGAAACACGAATCCACTGGCGGCGTCAGCAAGCGCAGCCTGTTGCTGCTGGGCGGCCTGGCCGCATTGGCCCTGAACAAGGACGTCCGCCGCTCGCTGGTGGGGGGTACCCGCCACGCCTGGCACGACGCCCAGGAAACGCTGGAAGGCACCGTCCGGCCCGCCCTGGCCGGGGCCGCCGGACAGGCCCAGCACACCGCCCAGCAGCTGGCCCACGAGGCCGCCCGGCGCGGGGCCGCAACCCTGGAAACCCTGAAGGAAGAGGGGCCACCCCGCGCGCAGGCGTGGCTGGACACCGCCCGCGAGACGGCGGCGGAGCTGGCCTCAACGGTTCAGGAGCGGGCCTCTGATCTGGCAGAAACGGCCCAGAAACGCAGCGGCGAACTGGCTGAAGTGGCCCAGCAGCGCAGCGGCGAACTGGCCGAAACGGTCCAGAAGCGCGGCAGTCACCTGGCAGAAGCGGCACAGGACCGGGCGGCGGAACTTTCCGCAACTGCTCAGAAACGTGCGGCCAGCCTGGAAAAAGAGGCCCAGAAGATGGCCGGACAGCGCAGCCGGCAGGCCCAGCAGGCCATGCAGACCGCCCGCAAATCTGCCGTCAGCACCCTCGACGACGTTCAGGACAGCGGGCTGGGTCTGCTCAGCAACCTCCAGGGCTGGATGCACGACACCCTGAGCGACACGGGCGACACCCTGGAACACCGCCGCCGCACTGCCGAGAAGGCGCTAAACCGCGCCCGCCGTCAGGCCGAGAGGGAATTGAGCGCGGGTAAGAAAAACCGGAATGTCAATAAGCTGGAGAAAGCGGTGGAAAAGAAGATTGCCCCCTTGCAAAAAGAACTGGGCAAGGAACTCAAGACCCTGGAAAAGCAGGCCCGACTGGCCCGCAAGAGTGACCGCAGCGGCGGCGGCGGACTGGGCGCCGGCGTTACGGCGCTGCTGCTCGTGGGCGGCGGCGCCGTGGTGCTGGCCCGCGTGCCCGCCGCACGCAAGGCCATCCTGGACGTGGTGGATTCGATCAGCCCCGAGGCCGCCCAGAACCTGCACCGCTTCAGCCGCAACGCCCGCAACCTGATCGGCTCGGCGTGGCTGCAGGAAATCGAGGAGCCGGCCGCGCCCCCCGCACCCGGTGCGGCAGCCACGACCCAGGCGGCCACCACCGGCGCCTCGGCCGCAGCGTCGGTCGCCTCGGGTTCACCTGCCGCCGCCCGCACCCAGGCTGAGGAACAGGCCCACAAGCCCGCCAGCGGCAGCCCGGCCGACGCTCCCAGAACCCCCTCCGATAAGGACGCGCAGTCCAAGACCAACTGAGCCAGAGGTGACGCAGGGCCAGATGGGCGACCGGGTGAACACTTTCCTGGTCGCCCATCTGGCCCTCTGCGTTCGGCAAACGCAGAGGCCTCCCGTCTGTCTGAACTGGACACCCCGCCTTGTTGTTTCCCCCATCGTGACACCCGAAAGGTTGGGTTGGAACCGCTTCATAGGCCACAATTGATAGGTTCGTCCATACACCAATTCAGCCGCGCCCCTGTGTGCCGAGCCGATGCGCGGCCTCTTTTGCTTTCAAGGAGCTGACCCCATGAGCCTGACCACCGACAGTCCGCTGACCGATCTGGGCATCCAGAATGCCACCGTTCACCTCAACCCCGGCGTCGACGATCTGTACGCGCACGCCATCCGGCTGGGCGAAGGCGTCAAGGCCGCCACCGGGCCGCTGACCGTGCAGACGGACAAGACCGGACGCAGCCCGAAGGACCGCTTCATCGTGGAGGACGACGAGACGCGGGACGCGGTGTGGTGGGAGGGCTTTAACCGTCCCATCGGCAGCGAGGTCTTCGACGCCCTGCTGGCAAAAATGACCAGCTACGCCGAGGGCCGCGAGCTATTCGTGCAGCAGGTCTTCGCGGGCACCGACAAGGAGCAGCGCATCGCCGTGCGGATGGTCACCGAGATGGCGTACCACTCGCTGTTCGTCCACAACATGTTCGTGCGGCCCACCCCCGGGGAGCTGGCCGACTTCGAGGCCGACTGGACCGTCCTGAACATTCCCAGTTTCCGGGCCGATCCGGCCGTGGACGGCGTGCGCAGCGAAACCTTTATTCTGGTGAACTTCGGCAGGCGCATGATCATTGCGGGCGGCACCCAGTACGCGGGCGAGAACAAGAAGGGCATCTTCAGCGTCATGAACTTCCTGCTGCCGGGCCGCGGCGTGATGCCGATGCACTGCTCGGCCAACGTGGGTGAGGGCGGCGACGTGGCGCTGTTCTTCGGCCTGAGCGGCACCGGCAAAACCACCCTGAGCGCCGATCCCAGCCGCAAGCTGATCGGCGACGACGAGCACGGCTGGACCGATTCGGGCGTCTTCAACTTCGAGGGCGGCTGCTACGCCAAGGTCGTTCGCCTGAACCCGGAAGCCGAGCCCGACATCTACCGCACCACCCAGACCTACGGCACGGTGCTGGAAAACGTGGTGCTTGACGCAAGCGGCGTGCCGGACCTGAACGACGACAGCCTGACCGAGAACACCCGCAGCGCCTACCCGATCACGCAGATCGACAACATTCAGCCGGGCAGCCTTGCGGGCCACCCGCAGAACATCATCTTCCTGACCGCCGACGCTTTCGGGGTGCTGCCGCCGCTGAGCCGCCTGTCGCCGGACCAGACCATGTACCAGTTCATCAGCGGCTTTACCGCCAAGATTCCCGGCACCGAGGAAGGCGTCACCGAGCCCAGTCCCACCTTCAGCGCGTGCTTCGGCGCCCCGTTCATGCCCCGGCATCCCGGCGAGTACGCCCGTCTGCTGGCGAAGAAGGTGCAGGACAGCGGCGCGGCGGTGTGGCTGGTCAATACCGGCTGGAGCGGCGGCATGTACGGTCAGGGCAAGCGCATGAGCATCGCGCACACCCGCGCCCTGATCAACGCGGCCCTGGGCGGCGAACTGGACGGCGTGAAGTTCGAGCGCGAGCCGTTCTTCAATCTGGAGATCCCCACCGAAGTGCCGGGCGTGCCCAACGAGGTTCTCAACCCCCGCGGCGCCTGGGCCGACAAGGCCGCCTACGACGAGACGGCCCGCCGACTGGCCCGCATGTTCCGTGACAACTTCAAGCGCTTCGAAGCAGGCGTGGACCAGTCGGTGACGGACAGCATGCCTGACCCGGACGCCCAGGCCTGACATCAATCGGCAAAGGGAAGGCCCCCGCAAGTCACGCGGGGGCCTTCCCTTATGCACGTTGCGGCGGACGGGGCGCTACTCCTTGACCCCACCGGACACCGTGCCGCCCACGAAGTAGCCCTGGAACCCGTAGAACAGCGCCACGATGGGCAGTGCGCCGAGTGTGGCGGCGGCGGCAAACACCCCCCACTTGGTGCTGAACTGGCCCTGCGTGAACGAGAGCAGCATGATCCCCACCGTCCACTTTTCCACCCCGGTCAGCAGGATGTTCGCCAGGATGAACTCGGCGTAGGTCCCGATGAACTGGTTCAGGAAGATGAACACCAGAATCCCGCCCGACAGCGGCAGCACCACCTTGATAAAGGTCTGCCAGCGCGTTGCGCCGTCCACCATCGCTGCCTCCTCCAGCGATTCGGGCAGCGATTCCACGTAGCCCTTGAAAATCCAGGTATTGAAGGCGATGGCGCCGCCGCTGTAGGCCAGGATCAATCCGGTAAAGGTGTTGCTCAGGCCCAGAACCACCATCAGCGCGTAGACGGCCACCAGCGCCAGGAACACCGGGAACATCTGAATAAAGATAAAGAACAGGAGCGTCTGAAAGCGGCCCGGAAAGCGCAGGCGGGCCATCGCGTACCCGGCGGTGGTGGACAGCAGGATCGCCAGGATGCCGGTAATCCCCGACACCAGCAGGGTGTTGCGGACTGACAACAGGAACTTGCTTTCGTTGGTACTGCCGCCGAACTGGGCCGGCCCCATAAACACCACCAGCACCGCCACCGCCACGGTCAGGATGCGCAGGGCCCAGGTGCGCGTGCGGTTCAGGCCCTCGCTCTCGCCCCCCGCCCTGGCGATGATCGCCATGATCCCCAGCGCCGTCAGCGCCGCGCCGGACAGCCCCGCCAGCAGCAGTTGCCACAGCGGAATGGCGACGCCCTCGAACAGCTTCTGGAAATTCTCGTAACTCAGCACTTCCAGGCGGGGCAGCAGGCCGGTCTTGTAGAGGATGTTGGGATTGGAAAAATCCGGGAAGGCGAACAGGCTGTTGCGCGGATCAAAGGCGGCAATCAGCACGTAGAACAGCGGGTAGATCGCCACCAGTACCACCAGCATCAGAAACAGGTGGGTCAGCTGAACACCCAGCACGGCGCTGTAATTGATCTTGCGCCCGGTGCGGACCATGCCGACGCGCTGGCCGATCAGACTGGTCAGGGCCAGCACGCCACTGGCGGCCAGCAGGAACAGCAAAAACCGAATCCAGCCGCGCTCCACGAAGTAGATGGTGAAGCTCTTGGGGCGCCCTGCCATGTTCCTGTTCAGGTAGAAGGCCAGCACCCCGACGATGGTCACCAGGGCCGCCAGTACCAGCCACGGCAGGGCCTTTCGCAGCGGTCCCGGCTCACGGTGAACGTAGACCTCGGGTGCAGCGTCTTCACGCGTGGGCAGGGTGGTCATTTGCGGGCCTCCTCGAACACGCCGGCAGCCTTGAAGTTCACCAGCGAGATTGCCAGGGTCAGAAAGAAGATGATCAGCGCGATGGCGCTGGCCAGGGCGAAGTTCTGCCCGCCGCTGGAGGCAAAGGCCGTGTTGTAGCCCCACGACAGCAGAATGTCGGTGCTGCGGGCGGTGGCCTCGCGACCCACCTGGTCCGGCCCACCCTGCGTGAGCAGGTAGATGATGCCGAAGTTGTTGAAGTTGAACGCGAAGCCCGACAGCAGAATGGGCGTGAAGCTCGTCCGCAGCAGCGGCAGCGTGATGTTGGTGATCTGCTGCCAGCGGCTGGCCCCGTCAATGCTGGCGGCCTCGTACAGGTCCTCGTTGATGGTGCTCAGGGCGCTGATGGTGGCGGTCATCATGTAGGGAAAGCCCAGCCACAGGTTCACCACCAGCACGCTGACCTTGGCCCACAGCGGATCCCCCAGCCACGGCACGGCGGCCAGACCCAGCAGGCCCAGTCCCTTGTTCACGATGCCGAACTGCTGGTTAAACAGCGCCACCCACATCTGCACGCTGATCACGGCGGGAATGGCCCACGGGAGAAACAGCAGCGTGCGGTAGATGTTGCGCCCCTTGAGATTCTTGTTGTACAGCAGGATGCCCAGGATCAGCCCGGCCAGGGCGTTGATGATCACGGTAGAAAACGCGAACACCACCGTCCAGATGAACACCGGAATCAGGGCGCGGCTGGCCTTGGAGAAGATCTCGCGGAAGTTCTCCAGACCCACGTAGGTGTAGCTGTTCAGGCGGGTGGCCCGTTCCACGTCGATGGGACCCGTGAACGGCGCGGCCAGCGTGACCTGCAGGCCATCGACCCCCGCCACCCTGGTCTTGTAGGGCACCGACGCCTGATCGTCGAACAGCACCAGCGTGGCGCCCGCGCAGTCCGGCGTCTCGCAGCGCAGGTATTGCTGCACGCTCTCGGACTGCGGCGTCTCGGCCAGCGTGACCACCCGGCCGTCCGGGCTGATGGACGCGGTAGTCCGCAGCGCCGAATCCGGGTTGCCGCTGTTGACCGCGTTGTAGTTGGTGAAGGCGTAGTTGACGGTCAGGACGATGGGCAGGATGGTAAAGGCCGCCAGAAACACCAGCGCCGGGAACAGGTAATACCAGTTGATCATCCACGGAAAGACGCGCTGGACGATGGGCAGCATCACCAGCAGCACGCCCACCACGTAGATCAGGATCATGTAGGGCGGCGCTTCCGGGTAAAACCGGGCGGTCAGGCCGCTCAGGAGCCAGCCGATCAGGGTGGCCCCACCCATCATCACGGCCAGAATCAGCACTGCCAGCAGCACTCCGCGCGTTCCTTCAGGGGGGACCGTGGAACGAACACTCGAACGGGGGGGGTGCGGAATCGCTGTCATGGGAATGCTCCGTCTCCTTGAAAAGAATGGGATGGTAGTGCCGGCAATCATACGGCGATTTTTCTCTGCTGAACCCGCGTGGCGGCCGCCGGTCCGTTCGGCGCATGGGACACCCTCAGCGGGGTTTGGGCCGGACGGACAACAGCAAGGAGGATGGGCTGTGTATCTCGCCCATCCTCCTCAGACCCGCTGGTTCAACAACGGGGCTTACTTGATGTTGCCCTGAATTTCCTGCACGGCCTTGTCCAGAATCTGGCTGTAGTCGGGGTTGGGCTTCTGCACGCTCTGGGCGATGGCGGCGCTCCAGGGGGCCCACACGGCGCCCATTGCCGGCACGTTGGGCATGGGGGTGCCCGCGCTGATGGACTTGCCGAAGCCGGCCACTACCGGGTCACTCTTGAGCTTGGTGCGGGCGCTCAGGCTGACCGGGATGCGTCCGCCCGCCTTGTTGAACGCGAACTGCGCGTCCGAGGAGCTGATCTGCTTGGCAAAGCCCGCCGCCGCCACCTTATTCTTGCTGTAGGCGTTGATCATCGTGCCCTGCACGCCCACGAAGGGGCTCCACTTGCCGCTCGCGCCGGGAGGCGTGGGGAAGGTGGTGATGCCGTAGTCGATGCCTGCCTTCTTGATGTCGCCCATGTCCCAGGGACCGGTCAGGAACATCGCCAGGCGGCCGTCGGTAAACGCGCCCTTGGCCACGTCGCCGGACACACCCTCGGGCACCAGGTTGTACTTGTAGCGCAGGTCGTTGAGGAAGGCGCTGGCCTTGTCGGCCCCGGCGTTCGCCAGACCGATGTCCTTGATGTTCAGGGTGCCATTGGTGTTCTTGAACACGTAGCCGCCGTAGGCGCTGACAACGCCGTAGTTCATGTAGGCGTTGCTCAGGTCCGCCAGGAAGCCGAACTTGCCGTTGCCGGTGTTGTCCTGCGCAACTTTGAGGAACTCGGCCCAGGTGGCGGGCGCCTTGGGCACCAGTTTCTTGTTGTACACCAGCGCCACGGACTCGGCGAACATGGGGATGGCGAACAGCTTGCCCTGGTACGTCATGGCCTGCAGACCGGTCTTGTCGAAGTCGGTCTTGCTGGTGATGTACTTGTCCATCGGCTCAATGACGCCAGCCGAGGCCAGCTGACCCAGACGGTCCTGCGGCAGGGTCACGATCACGTCGGGGCCCTGACCCTTGGGGGCGCTCTGGATCAGCTTGTCGGGAATCTGGTCAAAAGGCACGCTGACAATGGTGGTCTTGTTGCCCTTCTTGTCGAAGGCTGCGGCCTGCTCCTTGAGCCACGTCAGCTCGGAGCCTCCAAAGTGGGTCCAGACGGTGATGTTGGCGGCGCCAGCTTGGCCCAGCAGGGCGAGGGACAGAATGGTCAGTGCTTTTTTCATGGTTTCTCCTAGAATCATGGCGGTAAATGAAACGCTTCCAAAGTTCGGTGTGCAACGGGGCTGTCCGTCCAGCACTTGCCGTACCGCAGGCGTTCAAAACATAAAGATGCCTGTTTACGGTGTTGGGCGGGCGAGCAACTAAAGGGATGGGGGTGACCCGACAGAAACTATACGCCACAGCCCACACTTCAGGCTAGGGACCAGAGTCTGCAGGGTCCGTTCATCACATCGTCAGGCTGGTGGTGCGCAATGGACACCAACATCAGGGCAGCGACAGAATGTTACCGACCGGTCAGTCGGGTGTACACTTTCGGGATGCCCGCGCACGCTTCCCCCCCACCGCCTGCCCGCGGCAGACCCGCTGCCAGCACCAAGATTATCCTCTTTTTTACCATCTTTGTCGCCATGCTGGGCCTGAGCGTGCTGTTTCCCATTCTGGCCCCGCTGGGTCGGCAGTTGGGCCTCTCGGAGACGCAGGTGGGCTGGTTCTCCACGGTGTACAGCCTGATGCAGTTCGTGTTCTCCCCCATCTGGGGTTCGCGCAGCGAACGGGTGGGGCGCAAACCGGTGCTGATCATGGGTTTGATCGGGTTCTCGGTCAGCTTCGGGCTGTTCGGGTACGTCGCGCACCTGGGCCTGCAGGGCGTCGTTGCAGGAGGAACCCTGTTCGGGCTGCTGCTGGCCTCGCGGGTGATTGGCGGCCTGCTGAGCAGCGCCACCCTGCCCACCGCGCAGGCGATGATGGCGGACCTGAGCAGCGAGAAAGACCGTGCCGCCAGCCTGGGCCTGATCGGCGCGGCGTTTGGGCTGGGCGTGGTCTTCGGCCCCGCACTGGGCGGGCTGCTCAGCACCTTCAGCCTGACCACGCCCATCTACTTTTCCGCCGTGCTGGGGCTGGCCACCGCCGCCGTCGCGTGGCGGGTACTGCCGGAGACGCGCCGAGCCGATTCGGTGCCGATGGGCAAGGGCGAACGCCGCTCTCTACTGACACGCGGGGCCATTCCGCTGTTTCTGGCGGTCAGCGCCCTGTCCACCCTGGCGAGCGTGGGCATGGAGCAGACCATCGGCTTTTACGTGCAGGACACGTTGAAACTGGAGCCCGGCGAGACGGCCCGCACGGTGGGCGGCATGCTGGCGGTATTCGGCATTGTGGCCGCGCTGGTGCAGGGCGGCGCCATCCGTCCGCTGAGTCGGCGCATCAGCCCCACCCTGCTGATCCTGGTGGGACTGGCGGTTATGGCCGCAGGCATGTTCCTGCTGCCGCAGATGACCACGTACTGGCCCATCACCGTGGCCCTGGCCGTGATCGGCGTGGGCAGCGCCGTTCTGTCCCCCACCCTCAGCGCTGCCCTGAGCCTGAGCGTTCCCGCCAACCAGCAGGGCGCCGTCGCGGGCCTGAACAGCAGCGCCCTGGCCCTGGGCCGCATGACCGGCCCGCTGATCGGCACCGGGCTGTACCAGAGCGTCAGCCACGGCGCCCCGTACCTGCTGAGCGGCGGGGTGCTGGTGCTGGCGCTGGTCTGGGTCCTGATTGCCCGACCCAGGGTGGCAATCAAGCCGGAGAGTGCGGCAGTGGGAAGCGGATAGGAAGCGCGGCAGGAGAAAAGAGGCCACGTAAACTCGGCCTCTTCTTCCGTATAAGTTTCTTCCGTATGGGTTAGGCCGCCTGGGCCATTCAGGCGGGAAGGAACAGGGCGCCGTGCGTTTCCCTCACTCCAGCACGTAACGCACGGCCTCCTCGAAGCCCACCTTCCCGGCCTCTGCCCGCTTCAGCACCTTGTTGAGCTTCCAGGGCATCCACTCGGTCTGGCCCGTGGTGCTTCTCAGGAAGCCGCGCAGGCCCACTTCCACGTAGCGGGCGTCCTTGCCCAGCAGGGCACTGAGGCCCGCACGCACCGCCTCCGCGTCACGCAGGGGACCGGTCAGGCGGGCGGAGGGAATGTCGGGGGTGACTTCCGGCTCCGGCACAGGCTCGCCCGCCGGGCGGGTGGGCGCGGGGTGCGGGCGGTACAGTTCCACCCGGAAGCCGTCCAGCACCAGCAGCGCGGCCAGGGCCTGCGCTTCGGGCAGCGGATGGGCGAAGGTGACGTGAATGTCCAGTTCGTGACCGCGCGAGCCCTTGTCGGTCCTGACGGATGGGTCTCCGGTCATGCGGCCGCGCTCGCCTCCAGCAGCTTGCGGTGGGCACGCAGATGCACGGTGATCATCCGCAGCCAGTCCAGCGCGTCCAGCTCGCCCAGGAACTGATGCCAGAAGGTCCGCCCCGGCGTCGGCTCGACGCGGGCGGCAGTTTCCTCCAGCGTTCTGCGGTGTTCGGCCCACTCGGTCTCCAGCGCCGCAAAGGACAGCCCGGTCTCACTGGGCAAGGTGAAGTCGGGGGCCTGACGCTTGCCGTCCTTCAGCTGCCCCGGCACCTGGGGCATGGGGCGCAGGGGCTTGTCGGACAGCAGCAGCCGCATGATCGGCACGATGCTGTTGTCGATCTTCAAGACGTGCTCGGCCTCCTGGGCAGGAGACCAGTCGCGGCCCGGCTGGGTGGTGTTCCAGTCGGCCTGACGGCCACGCAACTGGGCTTCCAGGCGGTCCAGCTCCACACTCAGGCGGGTGCGGACTTCTTCCGCCGTCTGGCCCACGAACTGCAGCGCGGAGGCATCGAACATCGGTTCTGTCATGCCGGCAGTCTAGCGGGTGAGGCCGGGGACCGGGGGCCAGCTGAGCCCTTACGGTTGCGTCTACACGCCGCCTTGCAGACCGCAGGCGCTCTGGCAGATTGCCCAGGGACCGCTACCGGCCCAGCCCTTCCGAGAAGTCCACCTCTGCGGCCCACTGCGGGCGGTCAATCAGCGGATTGCGGTTGCCCTGGCGGGCGAAAATCAGGGAATTGCGGTGGCGTTCCCAGTCGCCGGGCGGGGTGGCCGCGTGCCACGCCAGCAGGGTGTCCAGGTGCCGGGCACTGTACTGCCGCACCACGCCGGGATAGCGCAGCAGGAAGTACAGGGTGGCCCGCGCCGCCGCGCCCTTGCCGTGGGCGGGTTCGAACTCGCCGGGATCGCGGCGGCCACAGTCTGAACGCAGCGCTTCGCCGTAGTCGGGAAAGTCGAAATACGGCGTGTTGCCCCGGAACGAATTGCAGTCGGGTTCGCAGGCGAACAGGTGGTGCAGGTCCCCGCGCATCGGCTCGCGCTTGCTGAACCAGCTTTGCGGGACGACATGCTCGCAGTTGTACGGGAAGGCATCTTCCAGCGTATCCAGCGAGAGGCCCTCGCGGGCGGCCAGCTCGGCGCGGCGGGCCTGCGCGGCCAGATCCGCGGCGATGAACTGTTCAGGGGTGTGTTCGCGGGCGCTGTAGAGGCTGCGGAGCTTGCCATCCGGCCAGACGTCTACCGCCGGGTACAGTTCGGTGGCGGGCGAGTACCGGGGCTGACGTGCGTGCGTGCGCGTCACCAGTTGTGACAGCGCCAGAAAGCGGTTCTGGGGCGTGCCGTCCGTCGCCAGACCGGCGTAGTAGGCTGCCGCGTCCGCCTCGTCCTGCGGCTTCAGGTAACTGCCGGACGGCTGTGGGCTGCGCGGCGCGGGCACGGGCAGCGGCGGCGCTAGCGTCTGGGCTACCCTCACCTTCAGCGTGACGGGCCAGCTGGCCACGCCGTCCGCGCCTGGGGTGATCTGGCCCAAGTCCACAGGGCTGACCGCTTCCAGCGCGCCCCCGCCTGGGCCCACCGGGCCGGCGAGACTCACAGGTAGCCGGTTGCCGCTCAACACTTCGGTGACCAGGGCATTGCCAGCCGCGTCGGCACGGGTCCGCAGATCATTCAGGATGCGGCTGACGCGCACGCCCTCGTTGGCCATCCAGTCGATGGCGCTGTCCGGGTCACCGGGTTGCAGCGGCTGGCCGTCCCGGCGCAGCGTGCGGCCCTGGCTGTCCGTGCGCGGGACGCCGCTGTGGTGCAGGGCCACCACCTCCCAGGCGTCGTTGAACACCGGGCTGCCGCTGCTGCCGGGGGCCGTGTCGGTCTCGTAGTGCAGGAAGTCGGGCAGCATGTCGATCAGGCGGTTCTCGCGCAGGGCGATCTGCTTGGTCTCGCCGCCGGGGTGCTGCACGATGCTCAGGGCCTCGCCCAGCAGGGTCTTGTCGGTGCTGGCGATCAGCGGCAGCCATCCATAGGCCCCAGTGTCGCCGCGCACCCCCACCAGCGAGTAATCCAGCGTCTCGGAGGTCACGAACAGCGCGTCCGGGTCCAGCGGCAGCGCGACGGGCGTGGCCAGTTCGCCGCCGGGCAGCAGCTCGTAATTGAACTCGATAACCGCCAATCGGGCGGTGGCCGGGTCCTCCAGCACGTGGTGGTTGGTCAGGATGGCGCGCGGGCTGCACAGCCAGCCGGTGCCAAAGCCCACGGTGCGGCCCCGCGCGTCCTTCAGCACCACCCGGCCCACCGCCCGCGAGGCGCTGCGGGCCAGATCCAGGTACGCCACGCCCACCAGATCGTTGGCCCCCAGCACCCGCTCGGCCTGAATCCGGGTTTTGCCGGGCAGGCGCTCGGTGACAGCCGCCATCGTCTCACGGCCCTCGGCCAGGGCGCAGGCGTCGGCATACGGCACCCCCAGGCGGGTCAACCGGGCTTCCATGCGTCCCTCGGAATTGGCCGCCAGCGGGCCGCCCACGATCAGGCGCTCGTGCGTGCGCGCCCTCTCGGTATCGCGGCTGACATAACGGGCGTGCGTCTGTTCCAGCACCTCGGGCGGAATGTCCATGCCGGTAGCGTAATGGACGGACCCCGGCGGAATTCACGGCTGGACCTCACCCGGCGCAGAGAAAACCACCGCGCCCGGATGCCCAGACCACGAAAAGAGGGCCAGTCGTCTGACCCGGCCCTCACGGTTTGTTTCTGAACCTACCGGACCGCCCTGCCCAGCGTTTCCTTCCCGCCCAGATACGCCCGCAGCGCCTGCGGCACGCGGATGGTGCCGTTTGCCTGCTGGTGGTTTTCCAGAAACGGCACCAGAATGCGCGGTGTGGCGATGCCGGTGTTGTTCAGCGTGTGCGCGTAGGTCAGCTTGCCGTCCTCCTCGCGGTAGCGCAGGCCAGTGCGGCGGGCCTGCCAGTCGCCCAGGTAGCTGCAACTGTGCGTTTCGCGGTAGAGGTTCTCGCTGGGCACCCAGCTTTCCAGGTCGTACATCAGCACCTTGCCGGCGCCCATGTCGCCGGTGCAGTTCTGCACGACGCGGTACGGCAGTTCCAGGGCGGTCAGCAGGTCCTCGGCGTTCTTCAGAATCTTGCCGAACCACTCCAGCGCCTCGGTCTCATCGGCGCGGCACAGGACGTACTGCTCAACCTTGCGGAACTCGTGAACCCGGATCAGTCCGCGCACGTCGCGCCCCGCCGATCCGGCCTCGCTGCGGAAGGCCGCGCTGATGGCGGCAAACGTGATCGGCAACGCCGCCAGAGGCAGCTGCTCCCCGGCGTACAGGCTGTTGACTGGCACCTCGGACGTTCCGGCCAGCATCAGCTCGTCGCCCTCGATCTTGTAGACCTGATCCTCACCGCCAGGGAAATGGCCGCTGCCCAAGAAGGCTTCCGGACGGACCAGGGCGCTGGTGCTCAGGGGCGTGAAGCCGCGCGCCGACAGGAAATCCAGCGCGAACATCTGCACCGCCATCTCCAGCAGTACGGCCTCGCCCTTCAGCAGATAGCTGCGGCTGCCCGACACCTGCGCCACCCGCTCGGGATCGCTCCAGCCCTGCAACTCCAGCAATTCAACATGGTCCAGCGGCGGAAAGGCGAACTCCGGCAGCGTGCCCTCGCGGCGCAGCTCCACGTTCTCGGAGTCGTCCGCGCCCACCGGCACGCTGTCTAGCGGGATGTTCGGCACGCGCAGCAGCAGTTGCCGGAGCTGTTCCTCGTGGGCGCGCAGGGCCGGTTCCAGCGCCTTAATTTCCTCTCCCAGCTCCTTGCCTTTTACAATCAGGGCAGGGCGCTCGTCGGGCGTGGCCTTTGGGACCAGCTTGGCATTGGCGTTGCGCTCGGCCTGCATGGCCTCCACACGCTGCTTGACGCCCAGCAGCTCATGGTCCAGCGCCAGCAGTTCGTCCAGATCCAGGCTGATCCCCTTCACCTTGATGGCGCGCTTGACCGCCCCGGCGTTCTCACGGATGAATTTCAGGTCCAGCATCTACTCGGCCTCGACGGTGCGGGGCACGCGGATAAAGCCGTCCTGGGTCTCGGGGGCCAGCCCGTAAATCACCGACACGGGGAACGCCTCGCCGGGCACATCGTCGCGCAGCACGTTGACCAGCGTCACCGGGCGCTGCATTTCCTCCACGCCATCCGTATCCACCTCGCGCAACTGTTCGAAGTAGCCCAGCACGCGGCTGAGGTCGTGGGTCATGGTTTCCCGCTCTTCGGGAGTCAGTTCCAGCCGCGCGAGGCTGGCGAGGTGGTTCATCTGGGCCGCGTCAATCATGACAGGCAGTATAGATTCCCGGCGCGGCCCCTGCTTCCCCTGCCAGCCGCAACAGTGGCGCAGCGCCACGGGCGGTGGCAGAGACTGCCGCAGCGTTGTATGGATGCCCCGCCCGACCAGGACAACGCTCCGCAAGCGGTGAATCCCACACCGTGCAGGCCGGGGCGTGAACCACATCTCTGTGGCATGGTGAAGGCCTGCGATGCTCAGCAGCACTCCGGAGGTTTTGGACAACCCCTGGCTGGAAGGGAGCAGCGTGTCGTGCGTGCGGGACGTCTGTGCTGACATGGTCATTCGCCCTGTTGCAGCGCATGCCTGGCCGGAATTGAGAAAACTCACATTGACACCCCGCAACGGGCGGTGTAGCCTTCCACAATCACAACTGCGTAATCGTGGAACCGCTTCCGAGGGGAAGCTGGCGTGCCGGAACCCCGGCCAGTCCACACAGGAGGATTCATGAAGAAAGCCATTGCACTTGTCAGCCTGACCGCCGCCATCGCCGCTTCCAGCCAGGCCGGAGCCGTTCAAGTCACGCTCGCCTGCGGAACGGTGGGCCAGGAACTCCAGCTTTGCAAGGAAGGCGCGGCGCGCTGGGCCAAGAAGACCGGCAACACGGTCAAGGTGTTTGAGAGCCCCAACCTGACCAACGATCGCCTGGGCCTGTACCAGCAACAGCTGGCCGCCAAGAGCGACGCCATCGACGTGTACCAGCTTGACATCATCTGGCCCGGCCTGCTGTCGCAGCACTTCGTGGACCTGAAGAGCAAGGTCCCGGCCACCGAAGTCAACGAGCACTTCAAGGGTATCATCGCGGCCAACACCGTGGACGGCAAGCTGGTTTCACTGCCATGGTTCACGGACGCCGGACTGCTGTATTACCGCACCGACCTGATGAAGAAGTACGGCTACAGCGGCGCGCCCAAGACCTGGGCCGAGCTGGCCACCATGGCCAAGAAGATCCAGGACGGCGAGAAGAAGACTAACAGCACCTTCACCGGTTTTGTGTTCCAGGGCAAGAACTACGAGGGCCTGACCTGTGACGCGCTGGAATGGCTCGTGTCCTTCGGCGGCGGCACCATCGTGGATGACAGCGGCAAGATCACTGTGAACAACGCTAACGCGGCCAAGGCGCTGGACACTGCCGCCAGCTGGGTCAAAAACATCAGCCCGGCCGGCGTGACGACCTACGGCGAAGAAGAGGCGCGCGGCATCTTCCAGTCGGGCAACGCAGCCTTCATGCGCAACTGGCCCTACGCCTGGGCGCTGGGCCAGAGCGACGACAGCAAGGTGAAGGGCAAGATCGGCGTGGCCCCCCTCCCCAGCGGCGGCAACGGCAACGCGGCCACCCTGGGCGGCTGGAACCTGGGCGTCAGCATGTACTCCAAGAACCAGGCGGCCGCCATTGATCTGGTGCGCTACCTGACCGGCGCGGAAGAGCAGAAGATCCGTGCGGTGGAAGCGGCCTACAACCCCACACGTCCGGCCCTCTACAAGGACCAGGCCGTGCTGAAGGCCAACCCCTTCTTCGGCAGCCTGCTGGACGTCTTCACCAGCGCCGTGGCCCGGCCCTCTGGCCCCACCAAGCTGAAGTACAACCAGGTTTCGCAGGCCTTCGCTGGCTCGGTGAGCGACGTGCTGGCCGGCAAGACGAAGGGTGCAGCCGCCGTCAAGAAGCTGGAAACGGATCTGGCACGCATCAAGGGACGCGGCTGGTAAGCGCGGCCCACCCACCCCTCACCGTCAGGTGAAGCTGGGGGACGCCCGCTGGACTGGGCGTCCCCCACTTTGGTTCTCCAGCCCGATTCGGATACCGCCCGGGCCTTCCAGCAAACAAGAAGACCAATACGGAGACGTGATCTTCACCTGCCAGACCCTCCGCGTTGTCAACGTCAACCGCTTTTGCACCAGAACCTTCAAACAGAGACCAGCGTGGACCGTTAAGCTGAGGGCCTCAAACTAGGCCAGCCATTCTCCACCGCAGCACGTTATTGACCGCGTAGCCGCCCACATTGCCGGGCAGCCCACTCTTTTTCGGGACTTCTTTTTCAGGGACCAGGAGGCCACAGACCATGACCACGAACGCCCCCACCACGCCTCCACCCGCTCCACCGGCCCGGGGCAAGCGGACGCCGGGCATCGAGGCGTCCCGCGCCCGAACGGCCATCATCCTGCTGCTGCCCACCCTGATCGCCATCGCGCTGGTGGCGGGCTTTCCGCTGTACCGCACGATCTTCTTTTCCGTGCAGGAAGCCAACCTGACCACGCCGGACCAGTCCACCTTCATCGGGCTGCAGAACTTCTGGTTTACCACCGCCGAGGGTATTGGCCTGGGCTTCCTGCAGGACCCGCAGTGGTGGACCGCCGTCCGTAACACGCTGATTTTCACGGTGTTCTCGGTGTTTCTTGAAACCGTGTTTGGCATGATCATCGCGCTGGTGGTCAACAGCGCGTTTGCGGGGCGCTCGTTCCTGCGAACCGCCATGCTGATTCCCTGGGCCATTCCCACGGTGGTCTCGGCGCAGATGTGGGCCTACATGTACAACGACTCCTTCGGGCTGATCGGGCAGGGGCTGCTGGGCGGGCAGGCGCTGCTGGCCGATCCGTCCAAGGCCATCTGGGCGCTGATCGCGGTGGACGTGTGGAAAACCACCTCCTTTATGGCGCTGCTGATTCTGGCCGGGTTGCAGAGCCTGCCGGGTGACATGTACGAGGCCGCCGACATGGACGGCGCGAGCAAGTGGACGCAGTTCTGGCGCATGACCCTGCCTCTGCTGCGGCCCGCGCTGCTGGTGGCCCTGGTGTTCCGCAGCCTGGACGCCCTGCGGGTGTTCGACATCATGTACGTGATGCTGGGGGCCAACGTGGCGGCCAGCACCAGCATGACCGGCTACGCCCGCCAGCAGCTGATCGACAATCAGCTGCTGGGCACCGGCAGCGCCGTTTCCGTGGCGATCTTTATCATCATCATGACGATTGTGGTCATCTACGTGACCGCCTTCCGCGTGAAGTTCGACTAGGGGGTCTGGACATGAACCTGAAACGCACCAATCCCAGCATGTACTACCTCCAGCGGACGCTGTTCTACCTGCTGGTCCTGGTCATTACCGCGTACCTGCTGTTTCCCTTCGCGTGGGCGGTGCTGACCAGCTTCCGTCGGGCGACCGACCTGTTCCTGCCGCCGCTTCAATTTATGACCGCCCCCACCACCCTCGACAACTACACGCAGGTGTTCGGCAACCCCAGCTTCCGGCGCGGATTGCTGTTCAGCACCATTGTCGCAGTGGGAGCGGTGGCCGTCAGCCTGCTGTTCGGCTCGTTTGCCGCCTACGCGCTGGGCCGGTTCCGCTTCAAGGGCAAACAGTTCATCATGTACATCATTCTGGCCGTCAGCGTGTTTCCGCAGATCGCCGTGCTGGGCGGGCTGTTCACGCTGATCACCCGCTTTCGCCTGTTCGACAACCCGCTGGGCCTGATGGTCTCGTACCTGATCTTCACCATTCCGTTCACGGTCTGGGTGCTGACCTCCTTCGTGCGCGACATTCCCGGCGAGCTGGAGGAGGCGGCGCTGGTCGACGGGGCCAGCCCGCTACAGACGCTGTTCAAGGTGCTGTTCCCGGTGATGATGCCCGCGCTGGTCACCACCGGCCTGCTGGCCTTTATCAACGCCTGGAACGAGTACCTGTTCGCGCTGACCTTCATGAGCACCAACCGCACCGTGCCGGTGGTCATCGCCAACTACTCGGGCGCGTCGCAGTTTGACCAGCCGTGGGGGCCGATCATGGCCGCCAGCATTGTGGTGACCATTCCGCTGATCACCCTGGTCCTGATCTTCCAGCGCAATATCGTGTCCGGCCTGACGGCGGGGGCAGTCAAGGGCTAACGTACTGGACCGTCCAGGGCCGCCTCTCCGAGACACTGGAGAGGCGGCCCGTCTGTTCTGGGCTGGCCCCCGGCTCAGTTCAGCGGTCTGGTCCGCTCCCAGCCCACGCCCGCGTAGGTGTCGGCCACGTCGCACAGCATCTGGCGGGCCAGGGTGAACAGCTCGTCCTCGCCGGTCTGCTCCAGGCGGAAGGTGCCGCCCTCGCCGTACTCGCCCTGAAACGCCCCGCCCACGCGGCGCACCCGCACCAGTACCTCACACAGCCCCAGCCGCAGCCAGGCGGCGTGAAAGCCCCCGGTGGGCACGGGGCGCAGGCGGTTGGCCGGGTCGGTGGTGAAATCCAGCGTGACATTGTTGAGGGGCAATCCCGGTCCACTGGCCGCCCGCAGGGCGTGATACAGCGCGTTGATGAACGCCTCACAGGCCCGTTCCTCGGCCTGCCGCTCGTGGGCATGGCGGCGAATGGCCGCCTGAAGCTCGTCAAATTCACTCATGGCAGGTCACTCGCGGCGGGCATGTCGGCTCTATTCGTACCATGCCCGCTTGGAGTGCAGGGCCGGGCCACCGGCACCGGCGGTATGCTGCGGCGCGTGATTCCTTCCACGGCGCCCGTTCTGTTCGTTTCCAACGGCACGGCGGAAGACCTGATCGGGGCGCGGCTGGCAGGCCTCCTGACACGCCGCGTGCGGTACAGCCCGCTGGTGGGCGAGGGCCGGGCTTACGCGGCCCTTTCCGACGCAACGCGGGTGGGCCGGGTTCTGCGGCTGCCCAGCGGGGGGTTTCCCTTTGGCAGCCTGGACAACCTGCGCGCCGACCTGCGGGCCGGATTAGTCGGCGAGTCGCTGGGGCAGTGGACTGATGCCACGCGCGGGGCCAGTGAGACGGGCACCGTCGTTGTTGTGGGCGACGCCTACGCGCTGATGGTGGGAACGGTGGCGGCCAGAATGAGGCGCCTGCCACTGGTTCATGTTCAGCCGCTGCTGAGCGCGCACTACCTGGACGGCCTGGGTCTGCGCGGGGCGCTGCGGGAACTGAACGCGCTGGGGGCCAACCGGCCCATGCCCTACGAGTTGCGGCTGGCACGTGGGGCCGACGCTGTGTTCGTGCGCGACGCCGCCACTGAACGGTACTACCGCCAGCGCGGCGTTGCGGCCCGCTTTGCCGGAAGCTTCGCCATGGACGTGCTGTCCGTCCCGGAGCGAGACCTGCGGCTCCCGGCAGGCCGCCCGGTCCTGGCCCTGCTGCCCGGCTCGCGGGACGACCACCGCGAGAGCCTGCCCCTGATGCTCAGGGCCGCCGCCCTGCTGCCGGAGGTCACGCCGGTGGTGGCGTGGCCGCACATCTGGGATGCGGTGACGTTGCCCGGCGGCTGGACGCTGGAGCATCACGGCGATGCGGAGGCGATGGCCAGGGGTGAGGGCACAAGCGTGACCCTGGTGCGCCGGGCGTTCGGCGCGGTGGCGCGGGCGGCGGACATCGCCATCGGCACCTCGGGCACGGCAAATGAGCAGCTGGCGGGACTGGGGGTGCCGGTTATCAGCTTTGCCACGCGCGGCCCGCAGTACACCGCCGGATTTGCGCGGCGGCAGGGGCGGTTGCTGGGCGCGTCACTCAGCGTGGTGGGCGCATCCGCACCCGAACTGGCCGCACAGGTCCGGGCCCTGCTGGGCGACCCTTCACGGCAGGCGCGGGCGGCGCTGGCCGGACTGACCAGAATCGGCCCGGCGGGCGCCCTGCCCGTGATCGCGGCTGAGATTGAACGGCTGGCCCTGTCCCCCCTGGCCCCGCACAGCAAAGGCACCCGGCGCTGAGGCCAGGTGCCTTGAAACAACGTGCCAGGAGGTCAGCTCAGGGCGTCGTTTTCTCATCGGTGTCCCCCATGTTGGTGCTGGGGGGATCGCTGCCGTCCATGGTCTGGGCCACAGCCACATCCTGCTTGTCCATGCCGCGCTCCCTGAATTCCCCGGCTTCACGGCTCTCGGCCTCCACCTCGGCTTCCAGCTCCTCGCGCTCGTCAACGTGGCCCATGAACTGCAACTCCACGTTGGTGGGTTCGTGTTTCTCGTCGGCAGCAGCCCTGGGATCACGGCGGTCATCATTCTGGGTCATGCGTCTACGCTACCAAGCCGGGAAATGCGCGGTCTGAGCGCTTCCTTCATCTGGCTTCACGGCAGGCCCACGCCTGTGCAGCCAGAACTCTACCCGCCCAGCCGCAGCACGCTCTGGTTGCCGCGCAGCACGAACACCAGGATGCCCGCCCCGGCCAGCACCCCGGCCTGCCGCTCCAGATTCCTGACCGCGTCGGGGGCCGCCACCCACTGGCGGCGCGGCTTCTCGCCGGGTTCCAGGTAAAAGCCCTCGGGCATGGCGACGATGGCGACCCGGCTGGCGGTGGCCCGCGCCCGCATGGCCCCGGTGATCAGTGCGGGCGCCGGGCTCGCGCTCAGGATAATCAGGTTGCCGCCGGAGCGTGTGGGCGGAATCACCGGCGGCGCCGGGTCCGGCTGCAGCTGAGCCAGCCGCAGCAGGGCGGCGTGCAGGGCCTCGGCGTGGCGGCCTGCGGGCGTCGCCCCCGCGTTGGTGGCCACCGAGACGGGAAGGCCCAGGGCCAGCGCCTCCTGCACCAGACTGGCGGCCAGCCGCACCGCGCTCTCGGCAAAGACCTCTCCGCCGCTGCTGACATCCAGATACACGGTCACGCTGCTGGCCGCCGTGCGCTCCGGCTCGCGGACCGACAGGGTGCCGGTGCGGGCGCTGGAGCGCCAGTGGATGCGGCCCGGCGGATCACCGGAGGCGTATCCGCGCACGCTGCGCAGGCTGATGGGATCTTCCAGCCCCAGGCGGCGGCTCAGCCCGCCCTCGCTCAGCAGGGGACGCAGCAGGTCCGGCAGGCGCAGGCCGTGGGGCGTGGGAAAGACGTCCAGGCGCTGAACCGCCGGAATGGACACGCTGTGCCAGAACAGGCCCAGCGGATCGGCCCAGTGCAGCGTCGCGCCCGGCCACAGGTACACACCCCGGCTGTTGAGGGTCAGGCGGGTGGCCACGTCAAGGTGCTGGATGCCCAGCATCTCGCCGGACAGGCGCAGGGGCGCGTCTGGCACCACCGTGCGCGGCGTGGGGTCCTCGATCAGGTAGCGCACCGGCAGCCGGCTGTGCAGGGCCACCCGCAGCGTCAGCAGCAGGCGGGTGCCCTGAAAACCATTGTGCGGCAGCTCCCGCGAAAACGACACCTGCGGCGGCATGCGGTAGGCCCACCACAACAACGCCGCCAGCAGACCAACTGCGCCCAGCCACAGCAGCGCGGCCAGCAGGAGGCTCACCGGGCGGCGGCGGTCTCGGGCGGCCGGGGGACGGTCTCCACCGGAACCGGCTCGGACCGCAGCACCTCGCGCACGACTTCCTCAGCGGGCAGACCCTGCAAACGGGCCTCGATGTTGAGGCTCAGGCGGTGGGCCAGCACACCTGGCGCGGCACGCTGCACGTCGTCCGGAATCACGAACCCGCGGCCTTCCATCCATGCCAGCGCCTGTGCCACGCCCTGCAACGCCAGACTGGCCCGTGGGCTGCCGCCCAGGGTTACGGCGGAATGCGAGCGCGTGCGGGCCGAGAGCGCCGCCACGTAGCGCCGCAGGTCCTCGGAGACGTGCACCGTCTGAACCTCCCGGCGGGCCGCCAGCAACTCGGCAGGCGCGGCCACCGGCTCCAACGCGTGGATCGGGTGCTGGCCCTGCAGGCGCGAGAGCATCCGCACCTCCTCGTCCAGCGTGGGGTAACCCACCGACAGGCGCAACAAGAAGCGGTCCAGCTGCGCCTCGGGCAGCCGATAGGTGCCCTCGTTTTCAATGGGATTCTGGGTGGCGATCACCACGAAGGGCTGCTCCAGGGTGTGGGTCACGCCGGACTCGGTTACCTGCCCCTCCCCCATCGCCTCCAGCAGCGCGGACTGCGTCTTGGGGGTGGCGCGGTTGATCTCGTCGGCCAGCAACACGCCGGTAAAGATCGGCCCCGGCACGAACTCGAAGGTGCCGCTGGCGGGGCGGTACACGCTGACGCCGGTCACGTCGCCCGGCAGCAGATCGGGGGTGAACTGCACGCGGGTAAAGGTCAGGCCCAGGCTGACGGCCAGGGCGCGGGCCAGCATGGTCTTGCCGGTGCCGGGGGCGTCTTCCAGCAGCACGTGGCCGCCGGCCAGCACGCCGGCCAGGGCCAGGCCCGTGACCTCGGTCTTACCCACCAGCACACGGGCTACGTTGTCCAGAATCGAGCGGGCGAATGGCTGGAAGATGGGTGAATCGGTCATGGGTTGTCCTCGTGGTCAGAAGTGGAGTCGTCGTCAGGATCGTGGGGAGGCGGCAAGGCAGGCAGCGCCCTGGCCAGCTCGCGCGCCGCCGCCTCGGCCCCCTCGGCGTCCTCATCGGTGACGCGCCCGCCGTAGCGGACCGGGGCGTAGGCACGGGTCAGGGTGTCCAGCGGCCCGGCCAGCGCCGGATCAAAGCCGGACAGCCGCGCCGCGTAGCCCGCCGGGGTCTCTGCCGCCCTGCGGCCACGCCCATGCTGGCGCAGGGCCTCCTCGGCCTGCCGGTACGCGAGACGGACGCGGTGCAGCGCCGGCTGGGCCGAGGGGGAGGGGCCGCCCTTCAGCGCCAGCGGGGCCTCAACCTTCTCCTCCCCTTCCCGGGCCTGCATGACGTTCATCCAGACCAGCAGCGCGGCCAGCGCGAACAACGCAACCAGGCTGAGCCACAGGAGGCCCTGCACAAAGGCGCTGATGTCGATCTGCCGCCGCCCGGTGATGTTGCTGAGCAGTCCCGCCAGGGCGTTGCCCGCGCCGGAGCCAGCCTGCGCCCCGGCCCCCGAACTGCCCCCACCACTGCCGGACAGCAGCACGCCCGCCGCCAGCCACAGCGCCCCGGTCAGCAGCAGGCCTGCCACCATCAACAGTTCGATCAGACGGGGTTTGCCGGTCTCTCTGCGGCGCAGCCGCCACATCAGCCCGCCGCCCGCCAGGAGCAGCAGCAGTCCGCCCAGCAGAATCGCGTCGGTGGGCAGAGCAACGTTGCCCAGGCTGAACTGGAACGGCAGCTCCATACCGGGCGTGGCCGGAGCAGACGGCGTCTGTGTGGGGTCGGCGGCGGCGGGCTGGGGGGCGGACGACGGCCCCTGGACGGCAGGCGGCGGTGTGGGCCCACCCAGCGCCGCCCAGTCCATCGCCTGACGCGGCAACATGACGCTGAGCAGCAGGACGCCTCCCAACGCCGCGCCCGCTGCCCACCACACGCGGGGCACCGGGCGGTGCGGGCGCTGGCCCAGGCGCTCGTCTCGGCCGGCTGTCGCCAGCAGGCCCCCGGCCAGCGCCAGCAGCAGGCCCGGCTGCGGGGCCAGCAGACCGATCAGCAGCGGCGCCAGCAGCGCCGTCCGGCTACCCCTGAGCCCGTCGCTGATGCGGCTCGCGGCCCAGTTCAGGGCCAGTCCCACAAAGAACAGCGCCAGGTAATGCAGCGCCAGGCCCCACCAACGCACCGCGCCCCAGGGCCAGCGCCGCCGGGGCCAGGGCCAGCGCCGCGCCGCCCACAATCAGCAGGCTAAGCAACAGGCGGCCCTCCTCCCAGCGCGGCCAGCGCACCGCCACGGCGAACAGGGCGCACAGCAGCGCGGTGGCCCACCACGGCAGCCAGCCCGCCGCCGCCAGCGGCAACAGCGCCAGCCCGTAGGCCCGCCACGACACCCGCGAGGGGGCGTCAAGCCAGGGGTCCTCACGCGGCGCGGCGGTCAAAAGTGGGCCTTGAACATCATCTTGCCTGGAGAATACGCGCCGGGGCGGAAAAAGTTGCCCGGGTTGGGGAGAGCTGGAGGTCAGGGTGGCAGGCGAAATCCCCTCCACTGCGAAGAGACTGCCACACGCCGGCATCCTGTGGGCAAGTCCACTCAAGCTGCCCCCGCCCCAGCACCACAAAAACCGCCCCGGACCGGAGTCGGGGGCGGCGCAGAGAGACTTGCGGCTCAGTCCAGGAAGTCGCGCAGCTTGCGGGTGCGGCTCTCGTGGTACTTGAGCTTACGCAGCGCCTTGTTCTCGATCTGACGGATGCGTTCGCGGGTCACGTTGAAGCGCTGACCGACCTCTTCAAGCGTATGCTCGCGGCCGTCCACAAGGCCCTTGCGGAACTTCAGAACCATGGCCTCGCGCTCGGTCAGCTTGGACAGGGCCTTTTCCAACTCCTCACTCAGCAGGGTCTTGGCGGCGTTGTCCACCGGGGAATCCAGGTTGTCGTCGGGGATGAAATCGCCGTAGAAGCTGTCCTTCTCGTCACCGATGGGCGTTTCCAGCGACACCGGCTCCTGGCTGACCTTCTGGACCTCTTCCACCTTGTTGGCGTCCCAGCCGGGTCCCATCGCCTCGGCGATCTCCTCGTGCGTCGCCTCGCGCGAGAGTTCCTGCTGAAGCTGCCGGGCGGTGCGGGTCAGCTTGTTGATGGTTTCCACCATATGCACCGGGATGCGGATGGTGCGCGCCTGATCGGCGATGGCGCGGTTGATGGCCTGCCGGATCCACCACGTGGCGTAGGTGGAGAACTTGTAGCGGCGGCGGTATTCGAACTTCTCCACCGCGCGGATCAGGCCCTGGTTGCCCTCCTGAATCAGGTCCAGGAAGCCCAGGCCACGGCCGGTATACTTCTTGGCAATGCTGACCACCAGACGCAGGTTGGCCTCGATCAGGCCCTGACGCGCCGCCGCACCGTCTTCCACCTGACGCATCTGGCGGCGGCGGGCACGGTCTTCCATCTCCAGCTCTTCTTCCAGAATCTTGCGGGATTCCTCGCCTTCCTCGATACGGCGGGCCAGCGCAATTTCCTCTTCCAGCGTCAGCAGCGGCACCCGCCCGATCTCATGCAGGTACTGGCGCACCGGGTCATTGCTGACAGCGCGCGGCATGTCGTCAAAGTACTTTTCCTCGTCGTCGGGCTGGTTGGTGGCGCGGGCGGCGGCGGGGCCGTCCTCGGCTTCCTCGTCCTCGGACTCCTCCTCGTCGTCGTCCTCGGCGTCCTGAACCTCGATGTTCTGGGCGGCCAGGTACAACTGAAGGTCCTCGAAGGCGTCGGCGTTCTCCGGGTTCTCCGGGTCCAGGCCGTTGGCCTCAAGGGCGGTGGCCAGGGCCGTAGCAATGTCCTCGGAGGCCAGGACCCCAGCCGCCTTGCCGGACTTCAACAGTTCCTGAATGCCGGGATGGGCGTAGTACGGCTTGTCGGCCACGCTGACCTTGGGCGCAGCGCTGGTCTTGGCCGCGCCCGCCTTGGCCGGGCTGGCCTTGGCGGCGGTGGCCTTGCCGGCAGCCTTGCCCGCAGGCGCTTTAGCGGGGGCTTCCGCCGCCGCGTCAGCCGTCTTTTTGGAAGCGGCCTTGGGAGCCTTCTTGGGCGGTGCCTTGGGGTCGGCACCCACCGCAGCCGTGTCAGAGGCGGTCGTCGTGGCCGCCGGCTTCTTTGCCGCCTTCACGGGGGCGTCGCCCTCGGTCTTGGGGGCTGCGGCCTTACGGGCAGCCGGCTTTTTGGCCGGGGCAGCCTTGGCCGGAGCCTCGGCCACAGGAGCGCTGGGTTTGGCGCCGCCCACACGGGCGCGCTTCTTGTCGGTTGCTTTGGGAGCCGTCGCGGGGACGTCAGATGCTTGATCGGGTGATGATTTGGTGGACTCTGCCATGCGGCCTCCTGCGGCAAGAGAATGAAACAATCGGGGGCGGGCGGAATTCGGGCCGTGAGGGAGCAGGACCAGATGCCGGAACGCGCCAGTCTAGCAAACGCATTTGCGGGCCATCGCCCGCCTGAAAGCAGTCGTCGATTTTACCACGTCTGCGGTGAATCTTCCAACACGGGAATCAACACAGGGAGTACGTGACGCACGGAGAAAAGGTTCCCATCAGTCCTGAGCGCGTGTGGCAGCCAGCACTTTGAAGCCGTGGGCACGGGCCAGTTCCCTCACAGGACCGATCTCACCCAGCGCCGCCTCGTACGGCAGGGGCTCGTTGGCCACCAGATACAGCGTGCCGCCCGGCTTCAGGCGGCGCGAGGCGGCGGCCAGGAACTGCAGGGCCACGTCCAGTACCACGCCGCGCCCGACATGGAAGGGTGGGTTGGTCAGAAGAGTGTCGAACGTGCGCTCACCCAGCGCCGCATCGACGTCGGAGTGGACCACCTCGCCCTGGAGGCCGTTTGCCTCCAGCGTCATCCGGGAGCTGCGGACGCTTTGTAAGTCGCCGTCGGCCAGGGTCACAGTTGCGCCACGTTTGGCCGCCCAGGCCCCGATCAAACCTGCACCGCAGCCCAGATCCAGCACACGCTGACCGGCCAGCTCCAGTTCTCCCAGCGTTTCAAGCAGAAGCGAAGTCGCCCTATCCGCCTTTCCGGCACTGAACACGCCGGGCAGGCCGGTGACCTGCACGCCGAACGCCTCGTAGCCCTCTGCCGCTGGCATCGGGGGCGTGGGGCCAGGGCGGCGCGTCAGGCGGGCCACGCGCATGCCGCCGTCGCGGGCCACCGTCTCCCCCGTTCCGAAGGCCGCCCCGGCCGCCCGGACATAGCGGTCAAAACCCTTGTCACGGTCTCCAGCCAGGTACAGCGTGCCGCCGGGCGGCGTCTGCGCGTGTGCCCAGGCCACCTGCGCCAGCACATAGGCGTTGCCCCGGTCCCCGGCCAGGGTCAGGGCCACCGTCCGTGCCCGCTCGGGCCAGCGCTCCTGCAAAGTGTCGCCTGGGACCGCGGCCATCAGCTCGTACCCTGCTGCTTCCAGTACGGTCAGGGCCGCTGCCGAGCCCTCCACCGCCCGCAGGGTCACCCCGGGCAGGCTACCCAGCAGGCCGCCCGCCGCCGAGAGGTCCAGCACCTCGCCGGAAACGCGGTCCTTGCGCATGGTCTGCGCCAGCAACTCTTGGGCGGCCTCCACACCCGCAAAGCCGCGCACGCCAGGTTTGGTCAGCGTACTCAGGCCTTCGAGCCGCTGGCCAAGCCTGGCCGGACGCACCGCGAAGTAATCCCCGCCGTCCGCACTTTCCTCACGGACAGGCGGGCGGGCAATTCTGATTTTCTGCTTTTTGCGGCCAGTCACGCCCCTTCATGTATCACATGACGCTCCGGTCTGCGCTCTCCCAAGGGCAACCCAATGCCCCTCACACACGCTGCACAGGTGCGGCCCCCATGCTGGAGAAGCCCAACAATTGAACCTGACCGGGTGAAGTCAGGGAGGCTGCCCCACCGCCGAGTGGGGCTTTTTGTGCCGCTATTCCCGCCCGTCCAGCACGCCCTCGCCCTCGTGCTCGGGGGTAACCGTCAGTTCGTCCAGCCGGATCACGAAACGGCGCTGGAAATCGACCTTCAGCGTGTCCATGGCGTCTGTACGCTCCCCACGAACGGTCAGGCCCAGGCGATCGGCCCCGGCCTGGGACCACAGCCGCAGCGTGTGCTGGGTGTGGTCCAGCCCCTGGCCCGCCAGCCAGAACGCCACCTCACGCGGAAACAGCTTGACGCCCTTGACCTTGAGCATACCCCCCACGTTACCGAAGACGCCGCCCGGCAGATAGGCGCCGTCGGCCCGGCGCTCGATCCGGGTCAGGTCCCCGGTGCGGAAGCGCAGCAGCGGCATGGCCTGTTTGCTCAGGTGCGTGACCACCAGTTCGCCGCGTTCGCCGTCCGGCAGGGCCTCGCCGGTCTCCGGGTCAACCACCTCCAGGTACACCCAGTCTTCCAGCACGCGCAGCCCATTCTTTTCGGGGGTTTCCAGGGCCATCAGGCCAGCCTCACTGCTGGCGTAGGCGTCCAGGGCCACGCAGCCCAGCGCCGCCTCCACCCGCTCACGGCGGCCCGCGATGCTGGTCAAGGGCTCGCCAGAGGAGATCAGCAGTTCCACCCGCGCGCCCGCCTCGCCCAGCCGCTGCGCGAAACTCGGGGCCGAGACCAGCACGCGCACGCCCAGCTTCCGGATAGCTTCCAGTTGTGCCTCGGACTCGCCGGGGCCGAAGGGCAGGGTCTTGGTGCCCAGCGCCTCGAAGCCGCCCTGCATGATCCAGCCGCCCGCAAAACGGTGAAAGCCGAAGGCGATCTGAACGTGGTCCTCGCGGCGGACGCCCGCCCGTGCCAGGGCCGCCCCAGCCGCCCGCCCATGCGCGTCGATGTCGGCCTGCGTCGCGTATTCCGGCAGCCAGCCCCCGCCCACATGCGGCGTGAGGTGAACGCGCACGGCGTCGGGATGGGCCAGTTCGCCCGCCTCAAAGGCTTGCGTCAGCCTCTCGCGGGTCAGAAAGGGAACGCTGGCCCATCCGGTCTGCTCCGACAGGTTCTGGAGGGCCACGCGGTAGAGCGGGAGCTGTGCAAGTCGGTCCAGAAGCTCGGCCTGCTGGGGGAGCGAGGTGAAACCGGGCTGGCGTGTGTGGGTCATGGGTGTCCTCAAAGAAGGCAGGCGTTGGGTGCCGTCCCCGACTGGAGGGCCTGCACACTCAAGCCTGCGTGGGTGCCAGGGAGCTGACGCGCCGCCCTTACATCCAGCGTTTGCGCCGCTTGTAGCTCTTGACGTCCTTGAAACTCTTGCGGGCGCCGCCCTCGGTGACGCCCAGGTAGAACTCCTTGACGTCCGGATTGCTGGCCAGCTGGGCGCTGAGACCCTCCATCACGATGCGTCCGTTTTCCATGACGTAGCCGTAATCGCTGTTTCTGAGGGCGATGTTGGCGTTCTGCTCCACCACCAGCACGCTCAGGCCCTCCTCGCGGTTGATGCGGCGCACGTTGTCGAAGATCTCGGCCACCAGGAGCGGCGCAAGGCCCAGGCTGGGTTCGTCCAGCAGCAGCACGCGCGGGTGCGCCATCAACGCGCGGCCAATGGCGATCATCTGCTGCTCGCCGCCGGAGGTGTAGCCGGCCTGCTTGTGCCGCAGCGCGGGCAGCTTGGGAAAGTAGGAGTAGATGCGCTCCAGGTCCGTATGCCAGTTGCCCCGGCCCAGAATCGCCCCGGCCCGCAGGTTTTCCTCCACCGACAGGTGCTTGAACACGCGCCGGCCCTCCGGCACCTGCACCACGCCGGACTTGACGACGTCGGTGCCGGTCAGGGCGCTTAACGTCTTGCCCGCAAACGAGATGGTGCCTTCGCGGATCTTGCCGTTCTCGGGCTTGAGCAGGCCCGAGATGGCCCGCAGCGTGGTGGTCTTGCCCGCGCCGTTGGTGCCCAGCAGGGACGTGACCTGTCCGGCCCGCACGGTCAGGCTGACGCCGCGCAGCACCTGAATGATGTCGTGGTACACCACCTCCACGTTGTTGACGGTCAGGTCATCGGTGCCGGGCGCCGCCCGGGGGGGTGGGGTGGAGACAGGCTGGGGGGAAGAAAGGGTCAAACGTTCACCTCCGGAAGATGGGGGATGGCGAAAAGTACGCCGCGGGCGCCAGGGAGCGCGGCCCTACGGTGGAGCCGGCCCCCACCTCAGCGCGCTACTTCATGGGGTGAACGAGCTGGAACATCGCGCTGCGCTGCGCCCCGGTGATCGCCTTGAAGTTGCCGGTGGCGTCGGCCTGCAGCAGACGCAGGCTTTCGGCGCCGATGTGGTCCTTGGCGCTGAAGGTCACCGGACCGACCGCGAAGCCGGGATCAAAGGAACGGCTGCCGTTCATGCTGATCAGGCCCTTGTAGACCCCGGCGGCGTCCGGGTTGTTTCCCGCACGCTTCATGGCCTCGATGGCAATGGCAGAGGCCAGCATTCCACTGGTGTAGTGGACGCTGCGGATGGTGTCCGCGCCGCGCTTGAACTGCGCGCCGATCTTCTTGACCAGTTGAATGCCCGGCTGATTGGCCTCGTCGTACAGGTAGTAGCTGGTGGCCCAGATAAAGTCTTTTGCGGCGTCCCCGGCCAGCTTGGTCAGGTCCTCACCGCCGGTGTAGTGCGCGCCCATGAACTGCATCTTGCCCAGCAGGTTCAGCCGCTTGGCGTCCTTGAGGATGTTCGCCACGGGTCCGGCAGTGTTCTGGTTGATGATGTACTTGGCACCCTGCGCCTCCAGCCGCTTCAGGAGGGCCGTGTTGTCCAGGTTGTTGCCGCCGACTTCCTGCACGTCGGTGATCTTGAGGCCCAGGCGGGTGGCGGCCTTGCGGGCGTCCACCACCGGGTCACGCCCGAAGGGGCTGGGATTGACGATCAACGCCACCTTTGCGCCGCGCTCCTTCTTGGCGATGTATTCCAGCAGCGCCACGATGTTTTCACTGTAGCTGCTGACCGGCAGGAAGGTGTAGGTGTTGTCCGGCGCGTCGATGATGCCGATGTGGTAGCTGGCGGTCAGGGTGGGGATCTTGGTTTCCTGAATCACGCTCTTGAGTTGCAGCGCCCCACCCGTCGCGTAGCCCAGGAACACCGGGGCGTTCAGGTTGCCCACGAAATCCTCGAAGTTGCGCTGGGTGTTGGCGTTGTTGTACTGGTCGTCGCGGGTCACGCAGTTCAGGGTGATGCCCGGCAGCATCTTCTGCGCGTTGGCGTACTTGCAGTAGTCCTCCACGCCCGCCGCGTAGCTGGCCCCGGCGTCGCTCGTGGGGCCGGTGATGGCCCCGGACCACGGCAACGTGACGGTTTTCTGGGCAGCGGCGAAGGAGATGGACACGAGGGCGGACAGCAGCAGGGTTTTCTTCATGGGTGAAACCTCCAGTGGGTGAGAGGGCGGGTCCGGGTGTGGCCTGAGGTTGATGTGGATTGAGATTGAGGTGGAGGGGTGGGCGCTAGAACTTGTACGGCCACTTCTTGAAATAGAGCCTGGACAATCGCCACCAGTTGGCCAGCCCACGCGGCTCGAACATCAGGAACAGCACGATGGCGAGACCGAAGGACAGCGGGCGCAGGGCAGTGGCCGCGTCGACCCCCGCCGGAAAGAGGTTCTGAGAGCCGATCCAGTTGCTGGTGCCGCCCACGATGCGGTCGAGCGCCACAATGAACAGGGGGCCCAGGAACGAGCCCGGCAGGCTGCCCAGACCGCCCACGATGGCCATTGCCAGCAGCTGGATGGAGATGTGCAGACCGTAATCCTCGATCACCACGGCTTTCTGAAAGTAGGCGAACAGTCCACCCGCGATGCCGGCGTAGAACGAGCCGATCATGAACGCCGTGATCTTGGCGGTGCCGGGGTTGATGCCCATGGCGGCGGCGGCCCGGTCGTTGTCCCGAACGGCGATCAGCGAGCGCCCATGCTTGGTGCGCAGCACGTTGCGCCACAGCAGGCCCATCACCACCAGCACCGGCAGAATCAGGTAGTACCACACGAAATTGTGGTTAAAGAAGGTGGCCTTGACCCCGAACACCTGCACCTGCGGCAGGCTGATCGCCCCCCCCTGCGCCAGCAGCGGTGTGTGCCCCACCCCCCACTCGAAAATGATCTGGAACGCCAGGGTGGCGACGGCCAGGTACAGGTATTTCAGGCGCAGGCTGGGCAGACCGACAAACGTTCCGACGAGTGCGCCCGCCAGCCCGCCCACCGGAATGGCGAGAAAGAATGGCAGGTTCCATCGTGTGGCCGCCAGCGCCGTGGCGTACGCCCCCACGCCCATGAACGCCGCCTGCCCGATGTTGATCAGGCCGGTGTAGCCGGTGGTGATGTTCAGCCCGATCACCGCCACCGCGTAGATCATGATCATGTTCACGTCGCGCAGCATGGTCTTGGGCAGGATCAGTGGCAGCAGCAGCAGCAGACCGATGAGGACGATCAGGCTCAGTTGCTCGGCGTAGGTGGCAAAGATGGTCTGGTCCTGCCGGTACCTGGTCCGGTAATTGCCGGTCTGCGTGAAGCGGGAGGCAGGCATCAGCGCACGCCCCTAGACGGCTCATGGCGCATGGCCACACCTGCGCTACACACGCTCGATCTCCCTGGTTCCGAACAGCCCGTAAGGACGAATCAGCAGCACGATGATCAGGATGATGAACGGAAACACCTCGCGGGTGCCGCCGCCCGGCACGATGCCGTCGAGGTAGCCCGCCGAGAGGTTTTCCAGAATCCCGATCAGCATGCCGCCCACGATGGCCCCCACCACGCTGTCCAGGCCACCCAGGATGACCACCGGAAAGACCTTGAGGCCGATCCCTGCCAGCCCGCCCAGCGTCAGGCCGCTCATCAGGCCCAGAATCACGCCGGCCGCCGCCGCCGTGAGGCCCGCCGCTGCCCAGGCCAGGGCAAACACGCGCTCGACGCTGGTGCCCACGCTCATGGCCGCCATCTGGTCATCGGCCACGGCGCGCATGGTGATCCCCAGGGTGCTCTTGTTGAAGAAGTAGGTGAAGCCTCCTAGCAGGCCCAGCGCCATCAGCACGCCGGCGATCTGCGTCTTGGACAGGGGCAGGCCGAACAGTTCCACGCCCTCTCCGGTCAGCAGGGCGGGCCGCTCGAATCCAAAGGTGCCCGCGCCGTAGGGCGTCAGGTGAATCAGCCCGTCGATGACGCTGCTCAAACCGATGGTGACCATGATGACGGCGATGATCGGCTGGCCCACCATGCGCCGCAGGAACACGCGCTCGATCAGCATGCCCAGCAGGAACGTCGCCAGCATGGCAATCAGCCCGGCCAGCCAGAAGTTGACGCCCCGCTGCGTCAGGGCGAAGGCGATAAAGGCCCCGGTGGCGATGATCTGCCCGTGGGCAAAGTTAATAACGCGGCTGGACTTGTAGATCAGCACGAAGCCCAGCGCGGCCAGGGCATACACGCTGCCGATCACGACGCCTGCAATCAGCAGTTGCGGCAGTAGTTCCACTCAGACCTCCGGTGAAGTGCGAAAGGGGCGATTGAAAACGGTGGACGCGGCACAGGGCGGGCCGTTCATGCGCCTGCCTGGGCCACCGTCACGCCGGCGCGTGGCAGACGCGGTTCCATGCCCGGCACGCGGTGAACCGTCACCTCGGTCTCCACACGCTGGGTCTGGCCGTCCTGGTACTTGAACGTCGCCTCCACCCGCACCGAGGCCGAGCCGTCGTACAGGGCGGCCACAATGGGCGCGTACTTCTCACGAATCAGCTTGCGCCTCACCTTGCCGGTGCGGGTCAGTTCGTCGTCGTCGGCGTCCAGCAGCTTGTACAGCAGCACAAAGCGGGCCACGCGCTCGTGGGGCTCGAGCCGCCCGTTGGCCTCCTCCACCTCCTTCAGGATCAGTTCGGCCAGTTCCGGCTTGCTGCTCAGGTCCATGTAGGTGCTGTACGCAATCTGGCGTTTCTCAGCCCACTGCCCGGCGGTCAGGGGATCGACATTCAGGAAAGCGGTGACCTCGTCCTGGCCGTCCCCGAACGCCACGGCCTCCTTGATGTAGGGGCTGAACTTCAGGCGGTTCTCAATGAACTGCGGGCTGAAGGTCTCGCCGCCCGCCGTCTTCATCACGTCGCTCAGGCGGTCAATCACCTGAAGATGCCCGTCGGGGGTCAGGCGTCCGGCCGGATGGTCTCGGCACTGGCGTCATCGCGCTTGTAGTATCCGGCCACCACGGCGGGGCTACGGCTGAGGATCTCGCCCTCGTCGGTTATCCTGACCTCGCCGCCAGGGAGAATCTTGCCCACGGTGTCGAAGCGCACGTCACCGTCGCGGTGAACGTAGGCAATGCCGATGTTCTCGGTCTGGCCGTAGATCTGTTTGAGGTTCACGCCCAGGCCGTGGTAGAAGCGGAACACGTCCGGCCCCAGCGCCGCGCCGCCGGTGTACGCACGTTTGAGACGTAAAAACCCCAGCTGGTCCAGCAGCGGACGGGTCAGGCCCCAGTACGCCAGCCAGCGCTTGAATCCTGCCGCGCCGCTGGCCTTCTTGCCGCTGAGGCTGGCGTCGGCGGCGTCAGTGCTCCACTGCAGCAGCTTGCGGTACAGCGCCCGGTTGGGCCCGTAACTCTCCTGCATGCGGATGAACATGGCGCTCTGAATGCCCTCCCACACGCGCGGCGGCGCGAACATGAAGTGCGGGCCGATTTCCACCAGATCGCTCATGGCGGTCTCGTTGCTCTCGGGGAAGTTGACCGTTACGGCATTTGCCAGCGCCACCGCCACCGTCATCATCTGCTCGCCAATCCATGCCATCGGCAGGAAGGAGAGGTAGTCGTCACCGGGGTTCAGCGGGTCCACCTCGCCCAGCGCCTGGCCCATGTACAGTAGGTTGCGGTGCGAGAGCATGGCCGCCTTGGGATTGCCGGTGGTGCCGGAGGTGAGACTGAAGTGGCACACGTCATCGGGCTTTCCCAGCGCGGCCTCGCGGTCAAAGACGGTGGCCGCCTCCTTCTGGCCAAGCTTCAACAACTGTTCAAAGGAGATGAACCACTCGTCACCCGCGTGCTTGCTCATGCCGCGCGGGTCCTCGTAGATGACCTTGCGGATGTTCGGCAGGCTGCCGCGGTGTTCCAGAAGCTTGTCCACCTGCTCCTCGTCCTCGGCCATGACCACCACGGCATCGGTATAGTCCAGCACGTAGCGCACTTCCTCGGCCACGCTGCTCTGGTACACGCCCACGCTGACGGCCCCCAGCGCCTGCGCGCCAACCTCCATGAACACCCAGGCGGGAATGTTGTCGGCCATCACCGCGACCTTCTCGCCGCGCACGACGCCCAGCGCATGCAGCCCGGCGGCCACCTCTCGCGCCCGTGTCAGGTAGTCGGCGTACGTCGTCTCGTTCCAGATGCCGTATTCCTTGTGACGCAGGGCCACCGCCCGCGGCGTCTGGGCGGCGCGCTTTGCCAGCAGTTGCGGAATGGTCAGGGCGGTCACGTCACCCACGTCGTAGGCGCTCATATGCCCACCGCCTGCGCCGCCCGGTCAGGGCGGGCTTCAGCCACGCCGGTATACGCCTCAATGACGCGCGGATCGGCGCTGACCACTTCGGGCCGCCCGCCCGCGATCAACTGGCCGAAATCCAGCACGTACACGCGGTCACTGATGTCCATGACCACGCCCATGTCGTGTTCGATCAGCACCACCGTGACGCCCTGCTCGCGCTGGATGTCGAGGATGAAGCGCACCATGTCTTCCTTCTCCTCCACGTTCATGCCCGCCATCGGCTCGTCGAGCAGCAGCAGTTTGGGCGCCAGGGTCAGGGCGCGGGCCACCTCCACCCGCTTCTGGATGCCGTAGGCCAGCGTCCCGACGGGATGGGCGCGGTATTCCTCCAGTTCCATGAAATCGATGATGCGCTCGACGTAGGCGCGGTTCTCGGCCTCCTGACGGCTGGCGCGGCCGTAGAACACGAGGCTGTCCAGCAGACCGTAGCGCAGGTGGGTGTGCCGGGCCAGCAACAGATTCTCCACCACGCTGAGGCCCCGGAACAGTTCCAGATTCTGGAAAGCGCGGGCGATGCCGTAGCCGGTGACCACGTTGGGCGCGGCGCGGCTCAGGTCATGGCTGCCGAACGTGATTCGCCCGCGCGTGGGATGGTAAAAGCCGCTGATGCAGTTGAGCAGACTGGTCTTGCCCGCCCCGTTCGGCCCGATGATGCTGACGATCTCGCCCGGCGGGACGGTCAAGCTCACGTCGGTCAGCGCGTTGAGCCCGCCGAACGTCAGCGTGACGCCCTGAACTTCGAGTTGGGAAGGCTGAAGTTGAGACATGGCACCTCTTGGAAAAGGGCGGGAAGGGTGGCGTCTGCACGGCACAGAAAAGGGGTTGTCGGTGGGCAGATTATGGGGCCAGCCCCAGGGCCGCCGACTCATATCTGTCTAGACGATTCATCTAAAAATGAGAGGAAAGGTAACTTTTGTCTAGATGACTCGGTTCGGCGCATCCCCCGATCTCCCCAGACTGAGGGGCACCGATGCCCAGGACTCTGATTTGAAAACGCCCCTGACCCCGCTGGAACTCGTGTTGCGTGCTTTCGCCGTTCATCCGGCGCGGACAGCCACCCAGCATGGAAGACAGGCGCAGAGCTACGCCGAGCTGGCGGGGCGCACGGCCCGTCTGGTAACCCTGCTGAGGGACCACGGACTGACGCCCGGCACCCACGCACTGCTGGTGTCGCCCAACACGCCGGACGCGCTGCTGGCCTTTCACGCCGTTCCGCTGGCCGGGGGCGTGATTGTGCCGCTCAATCCAGCCTTCAGCGACGAGGCCCTGCGTTTTCTGGCCGGGCACGCCGATCCGGTGGTGGCGCTGGTGGACACAGCCTGCCTGCCGCGCGTGGGCGAGCGACTGGCCCAGCTGGAAATACCTGTGCTTGAAATCGGCGACGCCTCCGGGCTGAGTGCGCGGCTGGGCGGCGTCCTGCCCGCCGCGCTGGAACTTCCTGCCGCGCTGGATGAGGACTCACCCATCAGCATCAACTACACCAGCGGCACGACCAGCGATCCCAAGGGCGTGATGGTCACGCACCGCAACGCCTTCGTCAACCTGTCCAACCTGCTGTACCACCTGAACCTGCGGCCCGGCAGCGTGTACCTGCATGCCCTGCCGCTGGCGCACGGCAACGGCTGGGGCAGCGCGTGGGCCGTGACGGCGGCGGGTGGCACGCACGTCACCCTGACAAACGAGGGGCCAGAAGCGGTCCGCGCCGCGCTGCGGGGCGGAGCCGTCACGCACCTGTTTGCCTCGCCCGCCATTCTCACACCCCTGACCGACACGGCGGCCCCCCTGCACCTGTCGGCCCCGGTGCGGCTGCTGGTGGCCGGAACCTCGCCCTCGCCCCGGCTGCTGGGCAACCTGCGCGCCCAGGGCTTCGAGGTTCTGCACGGCTATGGCCTGACCGAGACCAACGCGGTCATGACTGTCAACGAGGGAGACCACCTCACGCCGCAGGGCCACCCGATGATGTATGCCGGGCAGCTGCGCGTGGTCTCGGAGGACGGCGGGCCGGTTCCCGCCGACGGCTTTACCCCCGGAGAGATCGTGATCCGGGGCAATCAGGTGATGAAGGGCTACTACAAGAACCGCGCCGCCACGCGGCGGGCACTGGACGGCGGGTGGCTGCACACGGGCGATCTGGCGGTGGTGCATGCCGACGGACGGGTGGACATTCTGGACCGGGCGAGCGACCTGCTGAACATCGGCGGCCAGAGCGTGTCCAGCGCCCAGATCGAGGCCGTGCTGTACCGTCATCCCAGCGTGCGCGAGGCGGTGGTGGTGGCCGGACACCCGGCGCCGGGCCAGACCTGTGCAGTGGCCTTCGTCACCCTGCACCCCGGTGCGGGCGTGCGCGGCGAGGAGCTTCTGCGCTTCTGCTCGCCGCACCTGCCGGAGCATGCGCTGCCCCGGCGGGTGCATCTGGTGCCGGAGTTGCCCAAGACGGCCAGCGGCAAGGTTCTGAAGCATGTGCTGCGGGCGCAGGCTGGTGAGAACCTCGCGCCGGAGCGCCGCGCGGAACCGGTTCGGCCCACTCGCCGCTGAACGAGATCCGGCCAGGCAGGAGGTCCCTACACCCCTCCCGTCGTCGCCGGATTGACTACACTCGGGGGCAACATGTCAGACGAACCGGGACGGATCCGCACCGACTGGGCCGAGCGGCGCACCGCGCTGGCCAGCGAGCGCACCTTCGCCGCGTGGGGCCGCACCGCACTGTCCAGCATCGGCGTGGGGCTGGCCGCCACCCGGCTGTTCGGCGATCTGGAGCCGCGCTGGCTGCTGCGCGTGCTGACCGTGGGCCTCGTGGGGCTAGGGGTGCTGGCGCTGGCCTTCGGCGTTCGCAGTTACCACAAGTCGGCCCACGATCTGGAAGAAAGGGGCGAACACACCCTGCCGCTGTGGTGGATCGGGGGGTTTGCCGTGCTGCTGAGCGGGCTGGGCGTCGCTGGGGTGGTGCTGGTGTGGTGACTCCTGCAGCTCGGCGTGAACCTGATCGACAGGGGCGTTGCGCCGCACGGCATGGGTGAATCCATCGGCGGCCCGCTGGGCGCGTCGGCGGTGAGTGCCGTGCAGGCGCCCGCCGGCAGGCGCCTGCACCAACGATAAGGACCGAGGTTAAAGTGCCGACGACAACCCGATTGGAAGGAGAAACAAACAACGCGGATGGCGCGTTATGCAGCAATGCAACCCCGAAGAGCACTCCTGCCGGGGCGAGCAATGAGGCACTGTCCGTCTTACCCCTGTGCCTCCGGGTCCTGGCCGGCCCACTCTTCCAGCAGGTAGTGCAGGCGGGTCTGGGCGTTGTCCTGGCTGCCGTACACGCTGCGCAGCAGCTCGCCGCCAGGGGCAAAGGCCAGCCAGTGCGGTGTTCCCTCGGTCTGCCACGCGCGAGCCAGCGTGCCGGACACGTCCAGGGCCACAGGAAACGGCAAACGGGCAAAATCGCGGGCGAACTTGATCAGCGTCGGCTCCACGTCCTCGCGCGGCAGGGGGCGGTGGCCGTGGCTGGTGTGGACGGCCAGCAGATTCACCCGTGAGCCGAACTCGCTGTGCAGCCGCTTCATAAAGGGAATGCCGCGCGACACGCACCCCGCGCACTCCAGGTTGAAGGTCATGACCAGGCCGGAACGCGCCCAGTCCGCAGGGGGCGGCAGGGGTTCGCCATAAACAAAATCACCAGGTTGGGGCCAGTCCATGCAAAAGAGGGTAGCGCCCCGGCCCCCGCCTTACTCTGGGTCCATGACACGCGCCCTTCTGCTTGCCGTGGCCCTCGCCGCCTGTGTCCTGCCTGCTGCTGCTGGGGCCTCCACCGTCGCCGAGGTCAAGAAAAAGGGCGTGCTGGTGCTGGGCACCGATCCCACCTTCGCTCCGTTCGAGTTCAAGGACCGATCCGGGCAGATCACTGGCTTCGACATCGACATCGCGCGGGCGGTGGCGAAAGACCTGGGCGTCAGGCTCCAGGTTCAGGCAGTGGGCTTCGGGGCGCTGATGCCGCAGTCGGTCACGTCTGGCCGGGTGGACATGGCCATGAGCGGTATCACCATCACGGCGGAACGGGCCAGGGTGGTGTCGTTCAGTGCGCCGTACTACCGCAGCGCCCAGGTCTTTATCGTCCGGGGCGGCAACCCCGGCAAGTTCGAGTGGCCGGGCAACGTGAAGGGCAAAACCATTGGCGTGCAGGCCAACACCACCGGGCAGTTCGTGGCCGACGAACTGCTGAAGCCCAAGGGCGCGGCCCTGAAGGTCTACGACGACTTCGCAGCTGGGCTGGCCGACGTGCGTGCGGGCCGCATCGCTGCCCTGGTCGGGGACGCGCCCACCGTAACGGACCTGCAAAAGCGGCTGCCCGGGCAATTCCAACAGGCCGGTAAGAATCTGGCCGCCGAGAACTACGGCATGGTCTTCGCCAAGAACAGCGATCTGGCCGCCGCCGCCAACCGAACGCTGGTCCGCCTGAAGGCCAGCGGCGAGTACCAGAAGTTGCTCGATAAGTGGATCATGCAGCAGTAGAACGGTTGGAACTCAACCGCACGACGCAAATAAACGTCACCGGGCCATAAATCTCCCGGTGTCGCTCTTAATCTCAGTTGCCGCTGTGGGTCAGCCTAGAACGCCACCTGGGCCTGTAACTCCTGCACCGTCCGAAAGGTGGCATGTCTGCTGCCCGCGCCCGAATTGACCAGCGAGCCGGAGGCGCTGACCTGGGCCAGCACATTGGCGCTGGCAGTGATGTTCAGCTCGACAACATTCCAGCCCGGCTTGGCGTTGATAGCCACCGTGACTGGCAGGGTTGGAATCTGCGCCATCCTCAGAAGAGCCGCGCAGTCCATCGTGCCGCGCAACTGGGTCACGCTATCGCTGTACAGCCAGATATGGGCATTCACGCGTCGGCTGAGCAGGCCAGGCTTGCTGCCAGTCACGGCGCTGGCCACGCGGTTGCCAGCGCTGTCCCGGGCCTCAACCGACATGACGGCGTAGGTCTGGAGGTCCGGGGCACTGCTCTGAATGGAGCCACTGCACCCCACCTTCGCCGCGATCCCGTCGGCAGAGACGGTCTGGCCCGAGAGTTCGTCGTCGCTGGGGAGCGTTAGGGTAAACGTGCCGTCGCTGCGAACGCTGGAAGAGACGCCCGGCAGGCCTGGCACAGTCACGCGGCCCTCGCCGGTCCACACCGATATCTTGCCGCTAATGGTAGCGACCGTGGGCTGATCCGATGCCTCTGGCGCAGCCTGGCCGCCGCACGCCACTAGGGCCAGCGACAGGCCACCCAGCATTCCCCACTTCATCCACGCCACTGTCACCAAGTTGCTCACGCCGGACAGACTAGCTTTCAGATCCTGACCCACCTCTGACGGGCAGAGGCGCGGGCGCCGCATTTTTCACAACGCCGGGGAATGGTGCAGGCGGAGGTACCTGAACGGGACCTACGCCGGCTGGTTCCCCGCCACGTAGAAGATCAGGCCAATCAGCAACACGTCGAAGGCCCAGCTGGCTGGCCGCCTCAGCCGCTCATCGTGCCGGGAGCGCAGGAACTGCAAACCCAGACGCAGCACAAGCAACCCGGCGATCAGGTAGGGGCTGGGTGGTGGCCCGCCGGTCACCAGCGGAATCAGCAGCAGCACTGCCAGCACGCCCAGCAGCGCGAAACTGGCCATGGTCAGGGCATCGGGCGTGGGGCGTGGGCTGCTCATTCCTCAGCCGGGGTGTCCTGGGCGACCACGCTTTGGGCCGGGGCGTCTTCAGGTGCAGCCGTCGCCTTTTTGGCCCTGGACTTGCGGGGCTTGGGGGCGATCTCGCCCTCGACTGGCGTGCCGTCCGCGCCCATCTCGGGAACGGCCTTCGGCTTGCGGGTTCGCCTGGGCTTGGCAGGCTCGGCGCCGTCGGCCATAGCCTCCGGCTCGACGGCGGGCTTCTTGGCACGGCTGGCCCTGGGCTTGCGGGATTTAGGTGCCGCCGTCCCCTCAGCCGGTTCTGCCGCAGGCGACTCGGTGACCTTGCGGCTGGCCCGCGCGGTCACAGTGCGGGTGGATTCCAGTTCCACCGGCGTGGCCTGAGCCTCCGGGCCGGCCTCCAGGCCAGCGGAACCCTCACTGGGGGTTTGTTCGGACACCGACGCCGACTCCGTGCCCACCCACGCCTGTCCGCCGCCCTGAACTGGAGGGTGCACTGATGGGGTGCCCTCGCGCGCCTCTTCTGGCTGGATCAGCCGGGCCTCCGCCTCCTGAGCCTGTGCGGTCCTGGCTGCCAGTTCCGAGGGTGCGCCGCCCACCCACTCGCGCTCGCCCCGCTGGATGGGGGCGGGCTCCACATGCTGGACAGCCGGGGTCTCGTCGGTCCCCGCCACCTCACCGGGCGAGAGAAACGCCGCCGGTTCCAGCACCAGCACGCTGTTGGGCGGCAGGTTGAGGCGCAGGTGGTGGGTCTGGCCGTTCCAGCCCTCGGCCTTGGCGGTCAGGTCGGGCTGCTGGGTGCCGAAGCCGCCGAACTCGCCGTCATCGGTGGACAGCAGCAGGCGGTAGTCGCCGCCCTGCGGCACGCCCACCGGATACAGGTCACGGTACACCGGAGTCAGGTTGGCCACCGTCAGGCTCCAGGTGTTTCCGTCCGGATCGCGGCGCAGGTAGGCGTAGACACTGTGCTCGGCGTCGTCGGCGCTGATCCACACCATGCCTTCCTCACGGGTGTCGGCCACGTGCCAGTCGGGGCGGCTAACGTACAGTTCATTCAGGCGGCGCACCAGATTCATGATGCCGCGGTGGTCCGGCTGATCGGCCATGTACCACGGCAATTCGGCGTCATGGTTCCACTCGGTGGACTGCCCGAATTCCTGACCCATGAACAGCAGCTTCTTGCCGGGGGTGGTCCACATCATCGCCAGGAAAGCGCGGTACTGGGCACGCTGGGCGTACCACTCGCCGGGCATCTTCATGACCATGCTCTTTTTCAGGTGCACGACCTCGTCGTGGCTGATGGCCAGCATGTAGTTCTCGCTGGTGCGGTACACGTTGAAGAAGGTCAGGGCGTGGTGATGGTGCGCCCGCCACAACGGGTCTTCCTTGAAATACCCCAGGTTGTCGTTCATCCAGCCCATCGCCCACTTGTAATCGAAGCCCAGGCCAAACGGGGCCGGGGTGGTAACGCCGGGAAACGAGGTGCTTTCCTCGGCGATCATCATGACGCCGGGGGCCATGTGGTGGGTCACCTCGTTCAGGCGCTTGAGAAAGGCGATGGCTTCAAGGTTCTCGCGCCCGCCGTGAATGTTGGGCAGCCACTCGGTGCGCGAGAAGTCCAGGTACAGCATGGAGGCCACCGCGTCCACCCGCAGGCCGTCCACGTGGAAGTCCTGCAGCCACTTGACGGCGCTGCCGATCAGGAACATCACGACCTCGTTGCGCCCGTAGTCGAAGATCAGCGTGTTCCAGTCCTGATGAAAGCCCTTACGCGGGTCGGCGTACTCAAACAGTGGGCCGCCGTCGAAATTGGCCAGCCCCGCCGGATCGGTGGGGAAATGGCCCGGCACCCAGTCCAGAATCACGCCGATGCCCATGCCGTGCAGGTGGTCCACCAGATACTTGAAGTCCTCCGGGTTGCCCATGCGGCTCGTCGGCGCGTAGTAACCGGTGACCTGATAGCCCCACGACCCGTCGAAGGGATGCTCCATGACGCCCAGCAACTCGACGTGGGTGTACCCCATGTACTGCACGTAATCGCCCAGCCGGTGCGCCAGCTCGCGGTAGTTCAGAAACCAGCCGTCGTCTCGCCGGCCCCAGCTGGGAGCGTGGCACTCATAGATGCTGACAGGCCGGTCAAAGCCCGCCGATCGCTGCTTCATCCACTCGCCGTCCTGCCACTCGTACGGCTGGTTCCACACGATGCTGCCGGTGGCGGGCCGGGTCTCGAAGTAGGTGCCGTAGGGGTCCATCTTGTCCTGGGTCTGTCCGTGCTGCCCGGTGATACGGAACTTGTAGCGCTGGCCGTGGCGGGCCGCCGGCACGAACACGCCCCAGCACCCGAAGTCCATGCGGTTCATGGCATTGTCGAAGCCGTTCCAGTCGTTGAAGTCGCCCACCACGCTGACGTGGGTGGCATTGGGGGCCCACAGCGCAAAGCGCACCCCCTCCACGCCGTTCTCGGTGGCGGGGTGTGCGCCCAGCAGGTGATCGGGGCGGACCAGATCCGCCGTCGCCAGCTTCTGGAGATGTTCGTGATCGAGGGGAAGCGGTGAAGTCATGCCCGGAGTCTAACGGGGGGCACCAGATGGGAGGGGACCACGTCCAGATGCCCCCGGCCCTCCGGCATCGGAACAGACCCCGCAAAAGGCGTCCCGCACGGTGAAATCTTTCCCCTAGCTCAAATCTTCACGATCCAGCCGTCCGGGGCAGGCACGTCGCCGTACTGGATGCCCACCAGCTCGTCATAGAGGCGGCGGGTGACCGGGCCAGCTTCAATTTCGCTGTAAAAAACGTGGAAGGTCTCACCGTTCTGGATGCCGCCGATGGGGGTAATCACGGCGGCGGTGCCGCAAGCACCCGCCTCGGTGTACTGGCCCAGCGCGTCGATGAACACGTCGCCCTCCTCCACCGTCATGTTCAGGCGGTGTTCAGCCAGCCACAGCAGGCTGTACTTGGTGATGCTCTCCAGAATGCTGGGCGACTTGGGAGTGACAAAGCGGCCGTCCCCCGTGATGGCGAAGAAGTTGGCAGCCCCCACCTCCTCGATCTTCGTGTGCGTTTCAGGGTCCAGATACAGCGCGTCGGCGAAGTGGTGCCCGTCGATCACAGTGTCCTTGGCCTGCTGGCCCGGCATCAGGCTGGCGGCGTAATTGCCGCCCACCTTGGCCGCCCCGGTGCCGTGCGGCGCGGCGCGGTCGTAGCCCGAGACCAGAAAGTTCTGCGGGGTCAGGCCGCCTTTGAAGTACGGTCCCACCGGCACGCAGAACACACTGAAGATGAACTCCGGGGCCGTCCGGACCCCGATGTTGTCGCCTACGCCGATCATGTAGGGGCGCAGATACAACGAGCCGCCCGACCCGTACGGCGGGAGAAAGCGCTCGTTGGCCCGGACCACCTGCGTAACCGCGTCGATAAACTGCTCGTCACTGATCTCGGGCATCAGCACGCGGCGGCAGCTGCGGCGCATCCGGGCAGCGTTCTGGTCTGGCCGGAACACGTTGATTGAGCCGTCCTGGCAACGGTAGGCCTTGAGGCCCTCGAAGCACTGCTGGCCGTAGTGGATGGCAGTGCTGCCCTCGGCGATGTGCAGCACATTGTCCTCGGTCAGGGTGCCGGCGTCCCACGCGCCATCTTTCCAGTGCGACAGGTAGCGCAGGTCCGTGCGGATGTAGCTGAAACCGAGGTTCGCCCAGTCGATGTTCGGAGCTTCTTTGGAGGCGGTTTGGGTCATGGCCCGATTGTCGCGCAAATGGAGCGCGGTTGAAAGGCGGGGCAGTGCAGCCGAAACGCAGGGGAGTCAGGCTGCCCGGCACCGGACCGTGAACCCTGAGCCCGCACGTTCTTACTCCCTTACTCCAGCACATTCTGCACTTACTCCAGCACGTTCTGCCGGAACCGCTCCAGCAAGGCCAGGCCCACCGCGCCGCTCTTTTCCGGGTGGAACTGCGTGGCGTGCAGGTTGCCCACACTCAGGGCCGCCCAGAAGGGCACGCCGTAGGTGGCGAGTGCGCCGTGTTCCACAGAAACTTCAGCCGGGACGTAATAGCTGTGCACGAAGTACGCGTAGGCCGCGCCGCCGAGGTTCCGCAGCAGCGGCGAGTCGCCCACGGGTTCCAGCGCGTTCCAGCCCATCTGCGGCACCTTGTGGTCCGCTGCGGCGGCGAACTTGCGCACCGTCCCGGGAATCAGGTTCAGCCCCGGCGTGCCCGGCGCTTCCTCGGAATCGCTCAGCAGCATCTGCATACCCACGCAGATGCCCAGGATCGGCACCTCCGCCCGCGCCGCGTCCGTCACGGGACCGTGGAAGCCCCCCGTGTCGAAGGCTTCCATCACCTGCCGGAAGTGCCCCTGCCCCGGCACCACCAGGGCGGAGGCGTGTGCCACGTCGCGCGGATTGTCTGACACACGCACGGTCATGCCGGCCCGCTCCAGCGCCTTGGCTGCGCTGCGGACGTTGCCCGCCCCGTAATCCAGCAGCAGCACTTCCGGCCGGGCCACGGCGGGCGCGCTCACAGGCTGCCCTTGGTGCTGGGCATCTGGGCCGAGGTCACGGCCACCGCGTCGCGCAGGGCCCGGGCCAGCGCCTTGACCACCGCCTCGATGACGTGGTGGGCCTCGCGCCCGGCCAGCACGCGCACGTGCAGGGTCACGCCCCCGTGGTTGCAAAAGCCGCGCAGGAACTCGCGCAGGTGATAGTGGGTCATGCCGCCCGCGTCGCCCCACACATCCAGCGTCTCTGGCTCGAACGCCAGGTGGGCGCGGCCCGACAGGTCCACCACCACATGCGCCAGCGTCTCATCCATCGGCACAAAGGCGCTGCCGTAGCGCTCGATGCCCTGGCGGTCCCCCAGCGCCTGCGACAGCGCCTGCCCCAGCGTGATGCCAGTGTCCTCAATCAGGTGGTGCGGCTCAATATGCAGGTCCCCCGTGGCCGCCACGCTCAGGCCCAGACGGCTGTGGCGGGACAGCGCGTCGAGCATGTGGTCAAAAAAGCCATGCCCGCTGTGCGGCGCGTCGTACGCGGCAGAGTCGAGATTCAGACGGACCGTGATGTCGGTCTCGGCGGTCTTGCGGGTCAGGGTGGCGGTGCGCGGAGCGGGGGCCGTGGGACTCATGGGCAGAAGTGTAGTGGAGAGGAACCGGACGTACCACGGGCTGCCTCAGGGTTCGCCCCCCGGAGGGGAGGCGGGCTGGCGGACAAAGGCCGCAAGTACCTGACCCCAGAACCGTTCAACGCGTCCTTACACTCCTTCTCCTGCCAGCCCTATCGAGGCAGCATATTCTGTCTTGACCGTAATTATATTCTGTTATATACTAAATGCATGAAGCTCAGTGATGTTCAGAAACGACTCCAGGCCCCGTTTCCGTCCCATCTGGTGGGCTGGAAACCCCAGGCATTCACCAAGGACCATAGCCGGGCGCTGCTGCTGTCCTATGTGGATGCCCGCGCGGTGCAAGACCGGCTGGACGCCATCTGCCCCGACGCCTGGAGCTTCGAGATTGAGGTCATCCCAGGCGCAGCCGTCGCCACCGTCAAGGGTCGCCTGACGGTGCTGGGCGTGACCCGCGAGGACATCGGTGAGGCGGGTGACGGCAACCTGGGCACCCTGAAGGCCGCCTCTTCGGACGCGCTGAAGCGCTGCGCGGTGCAGTTCGGCATTGGACGCTACCTGTACGATCTGCCCAAGCAGTGGGTGGACTGGGATGACGCCCGGCGGCAGCCGAAGGTCACCCCGGAACTGCCTGACTGGGCGCGGCCCGATCACGAACGCAGCCCCGGCGGCGCCCATCTGGTGCAGGCCATGGAGCAGTTGCGCTACGAACTGCCGGAAGACCTGGACCTGCAACGAGAGGTGTACAAGCACCTGAAGGCCGCGCTGGGCAGCCTGCATCCAGGGCCCACACAGCAGGGGCAGGCCGCATGAATCCAGCTCCGTCTGCCCGCGGCCTGCTGACGGTGGTGCTGGGGCTGCTGGTCCTGCTGCTGCTGAGCGGCCTGCTGACCCGGTTTCTGTAGAAATGGATTTTGAAGAATGCCGCCGAGGATCGACTGCTCGGCGGCATTCTTCGTGGCCACCCGTGAGACGCCGGGTCTACCGCTTTTGCCGTAGCTTTTGCTCGGGCCTGGGCGGCGGCCCCAGCACCTGCTCGACGCCCGCATTGATCCACGCAAAGGCGCGGCGGGTGTTCGGCATGGTGTAGGTCTGGTCCGCGCCGTGCTGCATGAAGGCGTAGACGACCTGCCGCCCATCATTGGTCTGGAAGAATCCGCTGTAGGTCAGGATGCCCCAGCCGTTGCCGCCCTTGCCGCCAAAGACGTTGATGTGCGGCCCCCACCGAAGCGCCGCTCTGCCGTAACCCAGCGCCATGACCTCGCGCTGCCACCGCTCGGCTCGGGGCGACAGGCCAGGGCGCAGAAACTCGTGGGCCAGCAGCGTGCTCAGCTCGTACGGCGTGCTGAGGTTGTGGACGCGCAGATCATCGGCGGGAGCATGGCGCGTCTCGAAGTAGCGGTCCAGTTTGGATTGCACGTAATCGGCGCGGTAGGCGCGGGCGTCGTCGTCGATCAGGGCAGCCAGCCGCTGGCGGTCCCTGCCGCTGGCTGAGGCCCAGCGCGTGGTGCCGTTGAAGGTGGCCGACAGGCCCGCCTGCGCCACCCACCAGTCGCGGGTGGGCAGGATCACGCGGGTGCGGCACAGCCCCAGTCTGTCGGCCACATCCTGCACGCGCTGCAGGCCCACGCGGCGGTGCAGGATATCGGTGGCGGTGTTGTCACTGCTGGCGATCATGCGGACACTCAGGGTCTTGACGTTGCTGCCATCGAAGGGATAGCTGCCCAGGCTCTGGTTCTCGCGGGTAACGTCAAAGCGCTCATTGGGGCTCAGGCGGCCCGCGTCGAATTCCCGCAGCAGCGCCCACAACACGGTCTGCTTGTACGCACTGGCCAGCGGAAAGACGCTGTTCGGGTTGGTGCCGACCGCCCGGACAGGCTCCAGCGTCACGGGATCGACCTGCGCCACCCACAGCCCCAGCCGCCCGCTCAGATAAAAGGGCGGCGGCGGCGCCTTCTTGACCACCGGCGCGGCGGCCAGGCAGCCATCGGGGCGGCTGTTGACCGGACTGCGGACCCCAGCAGCCCGAGGCAAATCGGTGGGAACGAGCACTATGGGCGCGCCCCCAGCCGGGGCCATCACCTTCCCGGTGCTGGACGCCGGCAATCTGTGGCAGGCCCCCAGGAGTGCCAGCACGCTGCACAGCGCGGCGGCGGCGGCGCGGGTGCCGCGCCCCAGGCCGCTGCTGTGGCCGCTCACCGCCTCAGAGGGGTTCCAGGGTCACGCCCGCCGTGCCTGGCCCCGTATGCGTCGCCACCACCGCGCCGATGCCGTGGTTGCCCAGATCCAGAACATCCAGCCCCCCCAGTCCGGCGCGGACCTCCTGCACGGACTCCTCGCCACCCAGCGTGGACATGAAGGCCACCCGCGCCCCGCCGTGGGCGGCCACGTACTTGCGGGTGTATTCCACCAGATCCTGAATGGCCTTGCGGTGGCCGCGCACGCGCCCGCCGGATTCCACCCGGCCCTTCTTGACCACCAGAATCGGCTTGATGTTCAGCAGCCCGCCCAACAGCGCCTGCGCCCCGCCGATGCGCCCGTTGATCCTCAGAAAATCCAGGGTGTCCACGGTGAAGCGGATGTCGGCCGCCCTGGCGACCCGCTCCAGTTCTGCAACGATTTCGGGCGTGGTTTTCCCGGCCTGTGCCAGCTCGGCAGCACGCAGCGCACGCATGCCCAGGCCCATGCTGACCGAACCCGAGTCCAGCACAGTGACCCGGTCACCGAAGTCCTGCGCGGCCAGTCGGGCGCTGCCCACCGTGCCCGACAGTTGCCCGCTGATGTGAATGCTCAGCACCTGATCGGCCGATTCCAGCGCTTTCGTGTACACGTCGGCGAATTCGGCGGGACTGGGCTGCGAGGTGCTGGGCGTCTTCTTGCCCGCCCGAAGACCCGCGAACAGTTCCGGCGGCGTGATCTGGGTGCCGTCCTTGTGCATCCGGCCATCGAACAGCACATACAGGGGCACGCTGACAATCCCGTGCTGGGCGCAGAGTTCCGGGCTGAGGTCACTCGTTGAATCGGTGACGATGGCGATGGTCATGGTCCGATCTTAGCGTGACATCGAATTCGGGCCACCCTTATACCGGGTGCAAAGGGCAACGCCGCCCGCAGTGAACGGCGTTGCCCTGGCCGTGGGGCCTTGCGACCTCAGTCCTTCTTCCTGGGCACCCACTTCTTGCGCCCACCCGCATTGGCTTCGGTGCCGTCCGGCGCGGAGGTGGCCTGCTCCCCCGCTTCCAGCGCGTTCTCGCCCACCTCGTCCAGATGGACATGCTCGGTGATGGGCGCGTCATTGACGGGTGCGGTGGCTGGGGCGGCCTCAGCCCTGGCTTTGGGCTGCCATTTGGGGCGTTCGGTAGGAGCCACTTCAGGCGGCGGGACGACAGCCAGGGCTTCAGGAGCAGCCTGCGGCGCGGCAGTTTCTGGAGCCCCGGCTGCTGGGGCGCTGGCCTCCGCGACGGACGCACCTGCCACTGCGCCGCTGGCTTTCGGCATCCACTTCTTGCGCTCTCCCCCGCTGGTTGCAGATTCAGGCTGGGCCGGGACCTCGGCGGACGGGGCCTGCACAGGTGCGGGTGGCGCCGCATCTGTCTTGGCCTGCGGGTTCCAAGCCTTACGGGCGGGAGTGGCTCCGGCCGGTTCGGAAGCGGGGGCAGGTGCGTTGGCCACAACGTCGGCGCTCACGTCATCCGCTTTGGCTTTGGGCTGCCACGCCTTACGGGCAGGCGCCTCATCAGGCTCAGGGATGACAGGCTCAGCAGCGACAGGAACAGCGCTCACATCGTCCACCCTGGCCTGGGGCTTCCATGTCTTGCGGGACGCGGGTTCGGTGGGGGATGGCGCTTCCGCCGGTGCCACATCATCCCCCCCCGCCTTGGGCTTCCAGGCTTTGCGGGTGGGCGTCTCTGCGCTTTCGGCCTGTGCTTCCACAACTGGCGCGGCGCTCACGTCATCCACCCCGGCCTTGGGCTTCCAGCTCTTGCGGGCTGGCGCAGCACTGGCGTCTGTCTGCGGGGCAACACCAGGCGCGACGTCCGTTTTCGGCTTCCAGGCCTTGCGCTCGGTGACGGCCTCGGGGTGCGCCGCCTGCGGTTCCGGCTGAGTGTCGGCGTTCTGAACGGGGCTGCCCGGCTGCGCGTTGACCACGTCGGCGGAGGTTTCCCCCACCACGGCGTCCGGCGCATCGGCGGAACGCACCGCGCCCGTGCGCTCCATCGGCACCTCGGCATTGGGAACCCCAGCCGGTTCGGTGTGTACCGATGGCGCCACCCACTCCCCGGTGGCCCGCTGCATGCTCTCCAGCATCAACTCGGCCACGTCCTTAACCACGATGTCGTCGCGCTTCTGCTTTTCCGGCGTGCTGTTCAGCATCGCCTTGCAGAAGGGGCAGCCCACCGCCACCACCTTCCCGGTCTGCTCGAATTCCTCAGAGGCCACCTTTGCGTCGTCCAACCGCGCCTGCAGCTCGCGGAAGCGGTTGTCGGAGACGCGCTCGCGGCCCTCCTCCTCCTCCTTCCAGAACTGCGCGCCGCCTGCGCCGCAGCAGAAGCTGTTGTCCCGCTCGCGTTCCAGGCTCAGCACCTCGCCCGCCATCTTGGTGATCAGGGTGCGGGGCGCGTCGTACACGCCGTTGTGGCGGCCCAGGTAACAGGGATCGTGGTAGGTCACGTTGTCCGCCAGTTGCGCCAGCGGCAGTTTCCCGGCGGCCACCAGCGTTTCCAGGTACTCGGTGTGGTGGATGGTCTTGTAGTTGCCGCCAATCTGCGGGTACTCGTTGCCGATGATGTTCATGCAGTGTGGGCAGGTGGCAACGATCAGCTTGGGGCGGATGCTGTTGAGCGTCTCCACGTTCTCCTGCGCCAGCGTCTGGTACAGAAACTCGTTCCCGGCGCGGCGGGCGCTGTCCCCGGTACAGGCCTCTTTCTTGCCCAGCACGGCGTAGTTCACGCCGGCCTTGTCCAGCAGCTGCACGAACGAGCGGGCCACCTTCTGCGCGCCGGGATCGTAGGCGGCAGCGCAGCCCACCCAGTAGATGACGTCGGGTTCGGGGTTCTCGTCGATGGTGGGGACCTTGAGGCCCTCGGCCCACTCCATGCGCTTGTCGCGCGAGATGCCCCAGGGGTTCGACGCCCGCTCCATGCCTCTAAACGCCGTCTGAAGCTGTTGCGGAAACTCCCCGGCCACCATCACCTGTTGACGGCGGATGTCGATGATGTCCAGCATCTGCTCGTCCTGCACCGGGCAGACCTGCATGCACGCGCCGCAGGTGGTGCAGGCCCACACCGCTTCCTCGCTGATGGCGTACTCCAGCAGCGGGTGAGCTGTGCTGGCCCCGGACTCGAAGGGCGCGGCCTTGAGGGTGAAGGGGCTGGGGTGCGCGGCAATAACGTTCAGCTCCATGCGCTTGTTGATCTCCAGCGCGGCGGGAGACAGCGCCTTGCCGGTGGCGTTCGCTGGACACACGTCCTGGCAGCGGTTGCACTGGATGCAGGCGTAGGCGTCCAGCAGGCGGGGCCACTCCAGTTCTTCCAGCTTTTCCACGCCCAGGCGCGGCTCGTCGGCCTCCATCGCCTCCTCCAGACCCTTCATGGGCGGCAGCACGCCGCTGCCCACCGGGCGCTTGAGGGTGTAGTTCAGGGGCGCCATGAAGATGTGAATGTGCTTGGTGAACGGGAAGTACGCCAGGAAGGCCAGCACGCTGCCCAGCGCGCCCCAGAACCCGAAGATGCGCCAGTTCAGCAGCGCGCCCTCGCCCAGGCCGGAAAACAGGGCCGCGCCCACAGCGTTCGAAAACGGCTGGAAGGCGTCGCCGCCCTCGGCCACTACCTTCGCCGCGTTGCCCAGCACCCGGCTGCCGACGTGGAAGAAGATGAACGCCGAGACGATCAGGCTGTCGCGCAGGATGTAGTTGTTCTTGAGCAATGGGTGCAGCAGCGTCTTCTCGGTAAAGCGGAAGTCGCGCTTGCTGGGCGTGAACAGGCGGCGAACCACCAGCGCCACCACGCCGAACAGGACCAGGAAGCTCAGGACATCGGCCAGCAAGTTATAGACGGCGCCCAGCGGATTGCTGGACAGGATGCTGAAATGAATATACCCTTCCAGCCCGTCAATCACGTTCACCAGCAGATAAAACACAAAGCCGTAGAAGATGAAGCTGTGCAGCACGCTGATCGCCGTGCGGCGACGGAAGGTGCGCTCCTGCGTCAGGCTGACCCGAATCGCGTCCAGAATGCGGCGGCCCGGAATGTCGAAGCGCCGCTCGGTGGCGGGCGCACCCCGGCGAATACGCAGGTACAGGCGGTAAAAGCCCCACAGGCCAAAGGCCCCGGCAACGACGGCAAAGACGAAAAACAGAATCTGGTGGGTAAGGGGCAGCACGGCGGGGAAACCTCCGGGGGAGTTGAAGCGGGGCTGAGGCCTTCTGTCTTGCGCCTGTGGCCTGATGCAAATATTGAACCGGGTGCAAGTATAGCGGGGTCCGCCCGGTGAGGGGCAATGGCAGGGGCGGCGTGCAGCACGAAGTGGAGTCGCCACAGCATACGCCCCAGGCGTGGCTGGGACTCGGTACCAGCCGCTGGCAACACAGCGGACAGAGTGAATGGCCCCGTACCACGCCACGCCGTCAGCGCCGCTCCAGAAGGGCCGCCAACGCCCAGAGAACCATGGATTGGACGGTTTTGTGTCTTTTTTGAGCCTCCACTGATGGAATCAGGCGGCTCCAGGAGTGATCTGAGCGGGGCGGCTTTAACATGGAATCTGTTTAACTTCATTACCCCTATCCGCCCCCGATAAATAAAAGAACGTCAGTTTTCTACATGTTAGAACCACTTGCGAGCCTTAAAGCACCGGGTCAGAGAGACTGACCGGAAAGGATGATCCCATGAACAGAAACATGACCCATATTCTGACCCTGACCACCTTGCTCTTCGGTGCCGCCCAGGCGACTGCCGTGACCTCTGTCTCCAGCACCGCGGCCACGTCGGTCGGCAGTGCGGCGGGCGACACAGCCGAAGGCAACGCGCAGTTCAGCGTCAGCGCTGTGGTGCTGCTCGATGCCCAGGGTCAGATCGTCGGCACCGCCAACAGCACCGGGCAGTTCGTATTCCAGGGCGCCAGCAACGCTGCAACACGCGCACAGGTCACCTTCCGCAATGGCGTGAAACGCACCTACACCCTGTCCAACCGTCTGAAGGCCCAGGCGCGAATCAGTCTTGACGCCGTCGTGGTGGCTGGCGGTTCAGGTTCGCTAAGCCTGAGCCAGGCCATTCGCGCCGAGATGCAGGCCCAGGCAAGCGCAGCCGCACAGGTCATGACGGACCGCGCCCTGGTGGGCAAGTCGGTGGCCCTGCTCAGCGCCAGCGGTCAGGTCATTGGCACCTTCAACGCCCGCGGTCAGTGGCAGGGCAGCGCCAGCGCCTCCCAGGCCACCGATGTTCTTGTGACCTTCCAGAACGGTCAGCGCGCCACCTACAGCCTGACCCAGCGCCTCGCTGTAGACGCCCGCAGCGCCGTGAATCTCGACAGCCTGCAGGTCCGCACCAACGACCGCAGCGCGTCATTGGTCCGTGTTCTGCTGGATACGTCCGCAACCGGCACCGTCAGTGCGGGTGGGGCGGGCAGCGCCAGCACCCCGGCTGCAGGCAACGCATCTGCTGAGGCCTCGGGCAGCGCGGGCGGCACCGCTTCAGGCTCGGGTCAGGGCGGCCTGGGCGTCAGTGTGGGTATCGGAGTAGGCGTGGACGTGGGGGTCGGCACCGGCGGCAAGTAACATGCACCTCTGGTAACGCATTCCCGCCAGCAGTCCAGCCTGGAAACTTCAGGCCCCCGCGCGGACGAAGACACACTGTCTTCGTCCGCGCCGGCGTGTCTGTGGTTTGGACCGTCCCTGTCCGGCTGACCCACCCCCCGAAGATTGAACTTGCTCCAATCAGCACAAAAGCCCTAGCGTGGACAGGTGAGCCTGACTGCAACCGAGCTACAAAGCTATCTAAGCGCCCTGATCGCGGGCGAACTCAAGCTGTCCACCATGATCTGGGGACCGCCAGGCATCGGCAAGAGCGCAGTGGTGGCGCAGGTGGCCCGTGAGCGCGGGCTGGACTTTGTGGACGTGCGCCTGTCGCAACTGGCCCCCACCGACCTGCGCGGCCTGCCCGTCCCGGAGGCGGACGGCCAGGGCGGCGGCGTGTCCAAGTGGTATCCGCCCGAGTTCCTGCCGCGCGGCGGCCACGGCATCCTCTTTCTGGACGAGGTGAACATGGCCCCGCCCACCATGCAGGGCATGGCCCAGCAACTGATTCTGGACCGCCGGGTGGGCAGTTACGTGCTGCCCGACGGCTGGTTCGTGTGGGCGGCGGGCAACCGCAAGGAGGACCGCGCCAGCGTGTTCGACATGCCCGCGCCGCTGGCCAACCGTTTCCTGCACCTGACCGTGCGGCCTGATTTCGACTCGTGGCGCAGCTACGCGCTGGGCCGCAGCCTGCACGAGCACATCATCGCCTTCCTGACCTTCCGCCCGGAGTTGCTGCACCGGCTTGACCCACAGCAGCCCGCGTGGCCCAGCCCGCGTGCCTGGGAGATGGCCAGCGGCCTGCACCGCGCCGGGCTGGATGTCGCCCCCGCGATTGGTGAGGCGGCGGGGGCCGAGTTCAGTGCCTTTGTGCGCCTGTACGAGCAACTGCCCGATCTGGGCATCGTGCTGGAGGGCCGGGGCGGGGGCCTGCGGCTGCCGGACGAGCCCAGCGTGCGCTACGCCGCCGTGGTGGGTCTGGCCGCCCGCGCAGCCACCGCCGACGCCGCCTACCACGCCTTTACCTGGCTGGCCGACAGCGCCGGACCGGAGTGGCTGCAACTGTATGTGGCGACGCTGGTCAGCAAGTTCCAGGCCATCGGGCAACTGGGCGACCTGGCGGAACTGGTGGCCCGCGACGAGCGGCTGGCTTCCCTGGTGGAGGGGACCCTGGCAATGTCGGAGGGAATGTAGGTGAACCGCCTACGCCTGACGGCGGCGCAATGACGCCCGACTTCCAGCACCTGATTTCCGGCTCAAGACTGCGGATTCGCGGCAAATCGGCCTTCTTCGCCACGCTGCTGCTGCACGCGGAATTCGTACCGTCAAAGGAAGTGGCGGCGGCGGGGACGGACGGCGAGCGGGTCTACGTGAATCCGGAGGTAGCGGCCAGCCTCCCCTCCGACGTGCTGGACGGGCTGCTGCTGCACGAGGTGCTGCACGCGGCGCTGTCGCATGTGGAGCGCCGCGGGCCGCGCGAGAAGAAGCGCTGGAACAAGTCAGCGGACCTGATCGTGAACGGCATGGTGGACGCCGCGGGCCTGCCCACGCCGCAGGGATCGCGCCGCGATGACCATCTGGAAAAGCTGAGCGTGGAAGAGGTCTACACCGCCCTGCTGGCCGAGGGCGAGGAGGACGGCGAGGGTGATGAGGGGGGCGACGATCTGCTGGACGGCCCCCCCAGCGACGCGCCCCCAAAGAACGGCAAGTACCCTTCCAGTGCCGCGAAGCAGTGGCAACAGGCGATGGCCAAGGCCCGCAGCATGGACGCCATGAGCGGCGGCCAGGGCGACGATCCGCTGGGCGCACACCGCGAACTGGCGCGGCTGGCCCCGGCCCGGCTGGACTGGCGGGCGCACCTATGGCGTTTTCTGGCGCGGACGCCGGTGGATTTCGGGGGCTTTGACCGCCGTTTCGTGGGGCGCGGGCTGTATCTAGAGGCGCTGGACGACGAATCGCTGACCGCACTGATCGCGGTGGACACTTCCGGCAGCGTGGACGACGAGGCGGTGGGGGCGCTGGTGGGCGAGGTTCAGGGCGTCCTTGGCGCGTACCCGCACGTCCGTGCCACCCTGTACTACGCCGACACAGAGGCGTATGGGCCGCACGAGCTGACCCCCGGCAGCGCCATTCCCGCGCCCCAGGGGGGCGGCGGCACCGACTTCCGGCCTATTTTTGCCCTGCTCGATGACCACGAGCCGGACGTGCTGATCTACCTGACTGACGGCTACGGCGACTTTCCCGACGCGGCCCCGCGCATGCCGACGCTGTGGGTGGTGCCGCCCGGTGGGCTGGAGGACGAGGGCTTCCCGTTCGGCGAGATTCTGCGGCTGGAGGAGGGCTGATGGTGTCGCGCCCCGCGCGCTTCGAGCTGCAACCGGACGTGCCTCAGGAGGGGACCCGCTGGTTCATCTTCCAGGATGGCCGCCTGCTGCTGAGCCAGGACAACACGCTGCCCGTGGGCCGTGCCGAGGACTTTGAACTGGCGCGGCCCAATCCACTGGGCCAACTGGACGGTCAGGCTTACGCCGCCGCTCAGCTGCAAGGCGACGTGCCTGTCGGCTATGCCCTCTCCCCCCTCCGTTCACTGTTTAGTCGCCTCAGCGAAGACCTGTTTGGTCTGGCCGGGTTCGCTGCGCAGGTGGTGGAGTTTGACCGCACGCACCAGTTCTGCGGCCACTGCGCCGCGCCCCTGGCCTTCACGGGCCAAGAGTTTGCCAAAGTCTGCCCGACTTGTGGCCTGACCGTATATCCGCGCGTCGCGCCGGTGGCAATGGTGCTGATCCGGCGCGGCACAGGCGCAGACACCGAGCTGCTGCTGGCCCGCGGCCCCCATTTCCCACCCGGCATCTATTCGGCGCTGGCCGGCTTCGTGCAGCCGTCCGAGACGCTGGAACGCGCCGCCGCCCGCGAGGTGCTGGAGGAAGTCGGCGTGAACATCAGGAGCCTGAGCTACGTCGTGAGCCAGCCCTGGCCCTTCCCGCACTCGCTGATGATCGGTTTCGACGCCGAGTACGACGGCGGTGAGATCGTGCTGCAGCCGGACGAGATCGAGGACGCGCAGTGGTTTCCCGTCTCCGCCTTGCCGGCCCTGCCCGCGCCGTTCAGCATTGCCCGGCACCTCATTGACCGCGCCGTGTCCCTGGGACTGGGTCCGGCGGACGCCTATCCTGTTCCCCATGACCACTCCTTCTGACCTCGATCCGCGCACGCTGACAGCCCTGGGGGTGGACGGCGCGCTGGAGGCGGCGGCCCACCCAAGGGCCACAGCGGCTGTGCTGTCTGGCCTGAGCGCCCACCCAGACGCGCGGGTGCGTTCTCGGGTGGCCCGGCACCCCAACGCGCCGTTGGAGGTGCTGGGCGCGCTGGCCGCCGCCTACCCGCAGGAGGTGCTGGACAACCCGGGAGTGCCGCTGCTGCGGCTGGCGCGTCCAGGCTTTTTGAATGTCTTTCCCGGCGAGGGGGTGTCCGCGTTGCTGTCGCTGCCCACGGTGCCCGAGTGGGTGCTGGACGCGGCGCTGCGCCATGAGGACTACAGCGTGCGCACGGCGCTGGCCGCCCGCCCAGGACTGAGTGAGGCCCGCGTCACGGCGCTGGCCGGGGACGCGGGCTGGCAGATCCGCGAGACGGTGGCCAGACGCGACGAGCTGTCGCTGGCCCTGACCCGTCAGCTGGCCGCCGACGACGACTACGACGTGCGCAAGGCCGTAGCCGCCCGCGCCGATCTGCCCGGAGACATTCTGCGGACGCTGGTGGAGGACAGTCACGGACTGGTGCGCGCCAGCGTGGCCCGCCGCCTGGACCTGCCGCTGGACTGCATGCTGACCCTGGCGGCCGACGGCGACAGCGACGTGCTGGCCACACTGGCGCGGCGGGTGGACCTGCCCCGCAACGTGCGCGAGTGGCTGGCGGGCCACGACGATCCGCTGGTGCGGGCCGCCGCCCTGCAAGGCTGGCACGTACCCGCCGCGTGGCTGCAACGCGCCCAGACCGACGCTGACCCGGACGTGCGCGCCGCCCTGGCCCGCCGCCCGGATACGCCCGCAGCCACCCTCGAACGGCTGGCCCACGATGAGGCCGAGTCGGTCCGCCGCGCCGTGCTGGAGCGTGATGACCTGCCGGAAGGCGCAATTCTGGCGCTGGCCCGCGCCCCGGAGCAGGACATCCGCCTGCATGTCGCCAGCGCCGACGGCCTGCCGGGCAGCGTGCTGGACGTGCTGCTGCGCGACTCCGATCCCAACATCCGCACGATTCTGGCGGTCCGGCCCGACCTGGGCCTGGAGCGGCTGGGGTGGCTGGCGCGCGATGACAGCGCTGAAGTCCGGCGGGCGGTGGCCTACGCCGCCGCGCCGGGGACCGACACGCTGAGGGTGCTGGCCGCTGATCCGAATATCGGGGTCCGCCGCGCCGCCGCCGCCCACGCGGACCTTCCCACTGCCCTGGCCGACGCGCTGGGTGCCGATCCGGATGCCGGGGTCCGCTTGACGGTGGCGGGCCGCGCGGACCTCTCCCCCGCCCTGCGCGACATCCTCATGCACGATGACGATTCCAGCGTGCGGGCCGAGGCGCCTGGGTGACCGAGGTCCGCATCCCTCTCAGGAGCCGCACTTCAGCGGACGGGTGGCGGTTGTGGGCAGGTGCAGGTAGGCTCCTTGCCAACACCAAAGGCGACAGCGAGATCTGTTGCCTGCTGGGCGGCGCAGTTCTCACCAACGAGGATGCCGGGCAGGCATGTTTCAGCAGCACCTTGAAGCCCTGGCCGTCCAGCGGGGGCTAGTCGAGGAGCTGGAAGGGCGCTTGAAAGTCGAACTGGCCCGGCTGTCCGATCTGGCCGCCCGGACGGTGGCCGCCCATCTGGGCCAGCGCAGCGGCGGGTCGACAGACCGGGAAACACTGGACGCCCAGGCCCGGGCGATCAGACACGACCTGGAAGCCTTCACGAAGCTGGCCGCACCGGATGAAGGCGCGGCGCGGCGGTGTTGTGCCGGGCAGGACATGCGGACCTGGGAGGTGAGGCGGGCCGGATGGGCGAGGCGGTCGCGGCTTGACGGACAAGGAACCACGGGCCGCCCTGACACATCTGAACTGTAAGGAGCGCTCCTCGTCAGTATTTTCCGCGTAAGGGCCATGTAATGACAGGCGACCGATACTGACTCGTGGATAAAAAATTCGCTTTTCTGATGCTTGCAGCACTGTCGTTCACACCCTCTGCCCTGGCGACCGGCTTTGTCGTCGAGTCCAATCTGACGGGAGTCCAGCTTCCCAAAGGTGCCCTTGAACTCACCGACGACGACTTTTCCGATGACATGGTGACTCTCCTCGAGGAGACGGCAGCGACCATGAAGGGCAAATGTCAGTACCACGAACTACTGTACTGGGAGGGCAATCCAGTCGCCATTGCCAAGGCCCTCAACTCCAAAATTCCTGCCAGCTTCAGGTACAAACTCGTTGATGCGGATGAGCTGGACGACGGCTCATACGAGACGTTCACCCTGACCAGCAGCAAAGTGTCTTACGCCGGAGTGTGGATTCAGGGGGCCAAGGATGTCACGCTGGCCTGGTGCAACGTCGTTAAAAAGTAGCCAGTAATCGGGGGCCAAGTTCAGGGCTATGCCGAGACCATGTGATAGGCCAGGCAAATAATGCGCACTTATATTTTGATTGAGTGCGCTTCTCTGACCTGGGACTCTGTACCGGCCATCTTCACATTGAGGATGTGACCGCACATCTACGGGGAAAAGCATGGTGCACCGTCATGATTTCCGGCAAGGTCTACCGGGGGCCGTAACCCTCACCGGCGAAATAGCCATGTTCCGCCGAATCTCCCTCGCCTGCCGGCCATCAACGGCCAATGTGTGTGACCTAGCCGGTCATAAAGGGACACCGCCCTCGAGATGCTCCCGTCCCGTTTCTCCAACCCGTTTTACTTGTCCTGCTCTGACGATATGGTGCATTGAAACCCCACCCAGCACCGCCCCTAACTTCAGGGGTCTATGGAGGTCAGAAGGTTGACAGGTTCAACAGAGCAGCTCTGGTTCCTCAACACCCTCGTCACGATTCATCAGTCAGATTTCATCGGCTCCGATGGCATCGCCGTGATGGGGCATCACGCGCGTTTCGGCGATTCTCCACTTGCACGTCCATCAGCGCGAGGATGGGATGTTTCATGTGCTGGAAGGGGAAATGCGACTGGGTAGCGGCGACAGCGAACTTCGCCTGGGTCTAGGCGGCACGTTCCTGGCCAAGCAAGGCAGCGCTCACACCTACCGCGTGGAGAATTGAAGGGAATGGGCGCGCGGGCTGCTGCGGCCTAAAAGCCCTTCTTAAGGGGAGTTGGCACTTTACGGGCTGCTGGAATCCACTTGGCAGGCGTCCATGTCGCCGGGGCTGGTTATGTTAGGGCCGTCCTTCACCAGCAGCGCCCATCCATTGGCGTGTCAAGCAAAAGGTTGGATGTGTCTGCAGCGGAAGGGCTAGATCAACGCGGCGCTGGGATTAATGGTGGCGAACGTCGGCGATACTCGCGCTGAAAGCGGGCAGAAGGTCAGGAGAGCCTGACGATTGAGCAGTTCAGATCGGGGCGAATTGTGGGTTTTACATCTTTGCCAGAATCTGATACAACGAATGCAATCATCCACCAGAAAAGCTGCAGTCATCTTCAGGAGGTTCACCATGATGAAGCTCACCGTGCTGTATCCGCATCCCACCGATCCAGCCCAGTTCGATGCTTACTACCGGGAAACGCATACCCCACTGGTTCACAAGATCCCTGGTCTAGTGCGATTTGAAGATGCGCATGTCGTTGCCACGCCTGACGGAAGCCCTCCTCCCTATTTTTTGATTGCTGAACTGTACTTCGACAATATGGAAAGCTTCCAGGCAGGCATGGCCAGCCCAGAGGGACAAGCCACCGCCGCAGATGTGCCGAATTTTGCGTCAAATGGCGCAACACTAATGATCTGCGACATAACATCCTGATCCTTTCACTCTTTTAAAGCCTATTGTTTCCTGCCAAACGTAGGTGCCCGGACCTCATCGATGAGATTCTGGGCACCTACCTTTTGAAAACGGATAGGTGTTCCTTCGAGAGCCGATCGCTACTCGCACATTGGCCGCGGTCTGATAGTGGTCCTGAAGGCCCAATCGGCCCAACTCGCGGTGCAGGTTGAACGCGGCGGGCTTGCCGATGGTGGGCAGGACTTCGTCCAGCATTTCCAGTCGATCAGCAGCGCGAAGGATGCGGTCGGCGGTCAGCACGTCCACCAGCTGCCCGTCGACTTCCGTCATGAAACCCTGGCCAGTGCGGCTGGTGATAACGGCGTAGACAGCAGTGCCGGTGACCACGCCGCACTCGCGGTACGTGGTCTGGTATTCAGCAACTTGATTGGCGGGCCGATGCTGCCTGACACCGTGTAGGGCGCCAAGAGATGGCTGTGCGTGGCGGCAGAGATGCCCTTTTAGAGACCCATGTTCTACGCCACAGCTTCATTTCCGTTGAGGGGCAGCACAGGTAGCCGGAGGAGATCATCTCTACCCATGTGGGACACGCCCGCACCTCATTCGGGACAGATACAAAACAGTCTTTGCGAAAGAATGCAAGACCCTGACGTTGGACTTCTCCGCCTCATTCAAGACCAGAAAGGACGCAAAGAAAAACCCGTTGGGCATATGGGTCAGTTGAGCACACGTTGGAACGGCAGGACAAAAAGAAAAAACCCCGTCTAGGACGAGGTTTTGACTTGGTGGCTAGAGCCGGACTTGAACCGGCGACCCAACGATTTTCAATCGTTTGCTCTACCAGCTGAGCTATCCAGCCATGCTTTCCCCCCACGGGAGAAAACCTTGGCGGTCCGGACGGGATTTGAACCCGCGACCTTCTGCGTGACAGGCAGATATGCTAACCGCTACACTACCGGACCAAATCTTTTCTGGTGCTTGGTTTTCATTTTGCTGCCCACGAAAAGCAGCGGGGTTAAGGATAGCCGCGCCCCGGGAACTTGTCAACAAGGCGACAATCCTGGCACGCCCATCTTGCAGAATCCACAGGCCGGAATCAGCTGTGCCGGAATCAGAATGGGACGGCCCGCACCGCCTGAAGGGCCGCCGCACCGGACTCATCGATCATCAGCTCCAGGTACTCGCGGGCATGCAGGGCGTCGATCATCGCGAAACGGTGTACTCCGTCCAGCAGGATGCCGTCCTCGATCTGGGTGTGGCCATAGACACCGAACTCCAGGCCCGACATCGCCACGTACTCCGGCGTGTCGCGGAACCAGTGCTTGGTGCTGCGGTCCCCGTAGAACAGATCGTCATAGTGCGTGTGGGCCGGCAGAGGCGAGACGTGCGCGAACTGCACCGCGCCCACTCGCAGTTCGCGGGGAAAGCCGCCCATCCAGGTCCGCAGGTGCTCCGGCAGCAATACGCCCCCGTGACCGGGATCAAACTCCAGATGCACCAGCCCGCCGCTGGTCCCCAGGATGTAGCTGCCATTCAGCACAGCGTCGTCGTGGTTGCCCAACAGAATATGAACCGCATGTGGCGCGGCAGCCTGATAGGTTCGCAGCCGCTCCAGCTGGGCCGCCTGACGGCGTGCGGCCAGCAGCAGGTGCTCCGGGTTGTGTGTGTCGAAATCCTGCTGCCCGGTCAGCCGGGTGTAGTCACGCTCGCTCTTGGGATGGACCAGATCGCCGATGATCACCACTTGAAACAGGCCCGACTGCACCGGCGCCGTCGGCAGATAGGAACCGTCCACGCAGCTCGCGGCGCGCAGGGCAGCCCACAACGTCTCGAAATCCGCGTGTACGTCGCCAAAGGCCATGAACTTGTGCATCGGCCCCCAGTTTACCGGGTGTCGGTGGCGGGTGACCGCCCCACATCTGGGTCTGGCGGGCCAGTTGAGTCTGGACGCCCGGCCCACTGCCAGAAAACACTGAAGCTATAAAAGCGCCCCCGCCCGCCCGGTCAGGGGAAGCGAGGGCCTGCGCCTCAGCCGACAGTCAGCACTACAGGTTGACGGTTTCGTTGTTGCCCATCTCGCCGCGCTTGCCCGTGACCGCGCCTCTGGCAAGTTCGTAAAGGGCCTTGACCTTGCCTGGACCTTCCCACAGCTCCGCACCGTGGGCGTTGATCTTGATCAGCTGAATGTTGGGATCGTCCTTGCCGCCTTCAAAGTAGGTCTTGTAGAAGTCGCTCCACAGCTCGTCGAGCTTGGCGCGGTCCTCCACGAGTTCGGCGGTGCCGGTCAGGCTGACGTAGTTGCTGTCCTCTGGACTGGAGTAACTGACGTTCACCTGCGGGCGCTGGGCCATGTCGTGGACGCCCTCGGTGTCCTTGCCCCCGATAAACCACAGGTCGCCGTCGAATTCGGTCTGCTGGGTGGTCATGGGCCGCGCGTGCATGTGGCCCTCATCGGTCACAGTGGTCAGCATGGCGAACTTGACGTCCTTGATGATGCTGGCGATGTGCTTGATTACTTGCTCACGGGTCAGATCGTCACTCATGCCAGCAGCCTGCCACGCAGACGCACAGGTCTGTGAAACCCGCCGCACCGTCTTAATAGGAGGCTAAGGGTTCCGGCAGATCGGGTAAGGGACTCTGGACAGTTACGCCGCCACCTGCTGCGTACGGTGCGTGTTGTCCGGCACCTTGCGGACCAGCAGCACCCCCGCGATAAAGAACACGGCGGCAATTCCGAACACCAGCGTGTAGCCAAAATTGTCGCCGCGTGCGTTGCCCCAGTCCAGCAGCGCTCCCTGCGGCGCACTGGTCATCTGCGGCGCGACAAAGGCCACGTGCCAGATGCCCATATCGCGGGCGTAGCTGCTGGCACTGGGCATGGCGTCGCTGCCCAGCGCCCAGTCCACGCTGGTAAAGGCCCCGAAGCCCAGCCCGAAGAACAGCGCCAGTGCCAGCGCCACCGGGTAGCTGGGGGCCACCAGCAGCAACAACGCGGCGGTGGCCATGGCCGCGCCCGCCACGTAGATCACCGGCTTACGCCCCACCCGGTCACTGACGCGGCCGCCGATCAGCGCCGAGATGATGCTGCCCACGATGATGCACGCCAGCATAATGCTGGTGCTGGTGGGGGCGTCGGTCTGACGCAGCACGTCGCGGTTGTAGTACTGCAAGAACGGCTGCACGCTGTATTGCCCCAGCGAGAACAGCACCCGCGTCAGGAAGACCCACAGGAACGCCTGATGGGCGAACAGTTCAGCGATGCTCAGGGTGGGGCCGCCTGCCGTCGCCAGCGGCACCGGGTGGGTGGCCTCGGGAATGCCGCGCATGGTGATCAATGCGGGCACCAGCAGCACTACAGCGATCAGTACGAACGACACCACAACCGGCAGCTTGAGAATGCCCACCGCGAAGGCCGCTACCGCGCCCAGCAGTTGTCCCGCCGCCTGCAGCAGCGCCATCACGCCGCTGTAGCGCCCGCGCTGCTCAGGCGGCACCAGTTGCGGAATCAGGGCCGAATACGGCGCGGTGGCGTAGTTGTTGCCGAACTGCACCAGCAGGAAGCCCAGCACGTAGACCCAGAAGCCGGTCATGCCACTCAGGGTCATGGCCGCGAAGCCCATCACCGCCAGACCGGCCAGATTCACGCCCACGCCCAGCCGCAGGTACGGCAGCCGCCGCCCGGTCCGGTCACTGCGGGCACCCACCAGCGGCGGCAGAATCAGCGCCATCACCGCGCCGATCGCCACCAGCGCGCCCAGGTAGGTGCCCTTGCGTGCCTCGCCCACGAACATCTCCACGTTGGCCGGCATCAGGATCAGCAGCAGCACCAGCCAGTGAAACGCCGTGCCGAACCAGAAGGCGGACAGCACCCACGGATGGGGCGGACGGGCTGAGGTTGTGGTGGTCATTGAACCCAAGTATAGGCGCGTGAGAGGGCGTTCAGCGTCGAATTGCCCGGGTGGCGACGGCCCCCAGTCCCGGTATCCTCGGGCCAGAACAGCCCCGCCTTACGGCCAATCTTTCCTGACATCCTCCTCACACCGTCCGGCCCCTCACGCGACAGAATGCGCCATGCACCAACGCAGACTCGGCAAGAATGGCCCCAGCGTTTCCGTGGTGGGCCTGGGATGCAACAACTTCGGTGGCCGGCTGGATCAAAACGCCACCAATACCGTTGTCAGGGCCGCGCTGGACCACGGCATCACCCTGTTCGACACTGCCGACGTGTACGGCAACCAGGGGGGCTCGGAGGAAATGCTGGGCAAAGCGCTGGGCACAGAGCGGCAAAACATTGTGCTGGCCAGCAAGTTCGGGCATGACATGGGCGAGGCGGGAAAGGGCGCCAGACCCGAATACATTCACAAGGCACTGGCCGCCAGCCTCAAGCGGCTGGGCACCGATTATCTGGATCTGTATCAGCTGCACCGCCCGGACCCGGAGACGCCGCTGGCCGACACGCTGGGCACGCTGCACGAGATGGTGCAGGCCGGACAGGTGCGCGCCATCGGCTGCTCGAACCTCGACGCGGCGGGCGTGCGGGAGGCGGCGCAGGTCGCTCACGATCAACACCTGACCGCCTTCGTCTGCGCCCAGGATGAGTACAGCCTGCTGGTGCGAGACGTCGAGGCCGGGCTGCTGCCCACGCTGCGGGAACTGGAAATGGGCCTGCTCCCCTACTTCCCACTGGCGAGCGGCCTGCTGAGCGGCAAGTACACGCCGGACCACATTCCCGAGGGCACCCGGTTTGCCTCCTCGCAGGGCGCGCAGGATCGCTACATGACGCCCGAGAACTGGCGCAAGGTTCAGGCACTGGAAACCTTTGCGCAGGGGCGCGGCCACACCCTGCTGGAGCTGGCCTTCAGCTGGCTGGCCGCCCAGTCACCCGTCAGCAGCGTGATCGCCGGGGCCACGCGGCCTGAGCAGATCGCCCAGAACGTTCAGGCGGCGGCCTGGACCCTGAACGAGGCCGAGCTGGCAGAAGTGGACCGCATTACGCGGGGCGAGGCCGAGCTGGCGTGAGCGCCACCCTCCACACCGTCGCCGCCTGCCGCCATTACGCCCCCAGCAGAATCAAGCCTGATAGACTCCTGCGGTGACTTCCGCGCCGGACCAGACCCACCCGAACCAGCCAGACCTGCTGGGCCAGTTAAACGAGACGCAGGCGCAGGCCGCCGATCACTACACCGGCCCCGCGCTGGTGATCGCCGGGGCAGGCAGCGGCAAGACCCGCACGCTGATCTACCGCATTGCCCGCCTGATTACCCACTACGGCGTGGACCCCGGCGAGATTCTGGCGGTAACCTTTACCAACAAGGCCGCCGCCGAGATGCGCGAGCGGGCCACCCACCTGATGCCCGGCGCCAACAAACTGTGGATGAGCACCTTTCACAGCGCAGGCGTGCGGGTTCTGCGGGCCTACGGCGAGCACATCGGGCTCAGACGTGGTTTCGTGATCTACGACGATGACGATCAGCTCGACATCTTCAAGGAAGTCATGGGCAGTATTCCCGGCATCGGCCCCGACACCAGCCCGCGCGTGCTGCGCGGCATCGTGGACCGTGCCAAGAGCAATCTGCTGACACCGGCCGATCTGGCACGCAGCGGCGATCCCTACATCAGCGGCCTGCCACGTGAGGCCGCCGCCGAGGCCTACCGCCGCTACGAGGCTCGCAAGAAGGGCCAGAACGCCATTGATTTTGGGGACCTGATCACCGAAACGGTGAGGCTGTTTCATGAGGTACCGGGCGTGTTAAGCGCGGTGCAGAACCGCGCCAAATTTATCCACGTGGACGAGTATCAGGACACCAACAAGGCGCAGTACGAGCTGACGCGTCTGCTGGCCAGCAGGGATAAAAATTTGCTTGTGGTGGGTGATCCGGACCAGTCGATCTATAAATTTCGCGGCGCCGACATTCAGAACATCCTCGACTTTCAGAAGGATTACTCCAACGCGAAGGTCTACATTCTGGAGCACAACTACCGCTCCAGCGCCAGCGTGCTGAATCTGGCGAACAAGCTGATCGAGAACAACACCGAGCGCATGGACAAGACCCTGCGGGCGGTCAAGGAAGACGGCCACGCGGTGATGTTCCACCGCGCCACGGACCACCGCGCCGAGGGGGATTTCGTGGCCGAGTGGCTGACCCGGCTGCACAACACCGAGGGCCGCAAGTTCGCCGACATGGCCATTTTGTACCGCACCAACGCCCAGTCCCGCGTGATAGAAGAGTCGCTGCGGCGCGTGCAGATTCCGGCCAAAATTGTGGGTGGCGTGGGCTTCTACGACCGCCGTGAGATTAGGGACATCCTGGCCTACGCCCGTCTGGCACTGAACCCCTCGGACGACGTGGCCCTGCGCCGCATCATCGGGCGGCCCCGGCGCGGTATCGGCGACACGGCGCTGGAAAAACTGATGGACTGGGCGCGTATCAACGGCACGTCCATGCTGGCGGCCTGCGCGCGGGCCGAGACAGACCACATCCTGGACCGGGGGGCGCAGAAGCCGGTGGAGTTCGCCGCCCTGATGGCCGCCATGAGCGACGCCGCCGACAACTACGAACCCGCCCCCTTCCTGCGTTTCGTGATCGAGACCAGCGGGTACACGGACCTGCTGCGCCAGGAGGGGCAGGAGGGGCAGGTCCGCATGGAAAACCTGGACGAACTGATCAACGCCGCCGAGGAATGGTCCGGCGACAACGACGGCACCATCGGCGACTTTCTGGACGAGGCCGCCCTGCTGTCCAGCGTGGACGACATGCGCTCGAAGACGGAGAACAGGGACGTGCCGGAAGACGCCGTGACGCTCATGACCCTGCACAACGCCAAGGGCCTGGAATTCCCGGTGGTGTTCATCGTCGGTACCGAGGAGGGGCTGCTGCCCAGCAAGGGGGCACTGACCGAGGCCGGGGGCATTGAGGAGGAACGCCGCCTGTTCTACGTGGGCATCACCCGCGCGATGGAGCGTCTCTTCCTGACCGCCGCGCAGAACCGCATGCAGTACGGCAAGACCAACGCCGCCGAGGACAGCCGTTTTCTGGAGGAAATCGAGGGTGGCTTCGACACGGTGGACCCCTACGGCCAGACGGTCGAGTACCGTGCCAAGACCTGGAAACAGTACCGGCCCACCGTGCCCGTGACCCCCAGCGCCGTCAAGAACACCAGCCCCCTCACGGCAGGCATGGCGTACCGGGGCGGCGAGCGGGTCCGGCATCCCAAGTTTGGCGAGGGTCAGGTGCTGGCGGTGGCCGGCACAGGCGACAAGCAGGAGGTCACGGTGCATTTCCCGTCGGCGGGCACCAAGAAACTGCTGGTGAAGTTCGCGAATCTGAGCGCGCTGTAGCTGTACCTTCCCATGGCGAGCGCTTATAGCCCGCCCTGACCGTTCGCCACAACACATTTGCTAAACTGCCCCGCATGAAGCTTGTACTCGCAGTCATTCAGGACGCAGACGCCACGGCGCTGATCCGCGTTCTCTCGGAAAATGCCTTCGAGGTCACTAAACTTGCCAGCACCGGCGGCTTTCTGCGCGAGGGCAACACCACCCTGATGATCGGCGTGTCCGACGAGCGAATGGAGGATCTGAAACGCTTCGTGCGTCAGACCTGCCGCACCCGCAGCCGTCTGGTGGCCCCCAGCGTCCCGATGGGCGAGCAGAACGAGGGGCTGGTCAGCGATCCGGTGGAGGTGCCGGTGGGCGGGGCCGTGATGTTTGTGATGGGCGTGCAGGAATTCGTGAAGGTCTGAACGCCCCACCAGCTCAGGTCACCCCCAGCGCCGCCAGTTCCTCCCAGAGCTGCGCGGCGTTCCTGTAGTGCACGGCGTTCATGCCCACGGATCGGGCGGCCTCGGCGTTCTGCGGGCGGTCGTCGATCATCACGGCCTCGTCAGGGCGCACGTTGGCAAGGTGCAGGCCCATGCGGTAGATGGCCGGGTTGGGCTTCATAACGCCCAGGTAGCACGAGGAAAAGAACGCCAGCAGGCAGTCGTGCAGGCCAAAGGTCTGGATACGGTGGTGGTTCAGGTCATGGCCCTCGTTGTTCAGGGCGTACATGCGCCAGCGCCCGGACAGTTCGCGGGCCAGCGCCAGCGTGTCGGCGTGCGGCTGGCTTTCGGCCTCCATCGCTGCGCGGAACTCGTCAGGCGTGAACTCGCGCGGGGTGTAGAACAGGGTCTGGTCCAGGTACTCGGCCAGGGTCATGCGGCCCAGTTCCAGCTCCGGCGCGGCCAGCCTGTGGCGCTCGGTGAACTCGCCAGTGTTCAGGCCGAAACGCTTCAGCACGTCCGCCCGCTGCTCGCGGTCCCAGCCGTTGGTGAGCAGCACGCCGCCGATATCCCAGTACACCGCTTTGATCGCCATGCCCTCAGCTTAGGCGATGGGCGGCTGGCGGCCACCCCGCTGCTTTGCCCGAGCCTCTGGCCAAAGCGCTCCAGAAACTCTGCCAATGGTCCGCTTAAAACGAATAACATCAGCGGTGAGGGCCAAAGCCGGACGAATCGCTTTAAGAAGTCACCATCAACACAAGCAAGCGCTTGCGATTTCATTTAGGCGGGCCTAAAGTACGCCATGCTTTTTGAAGTTCACACGTCTGCGCCCGTTCACCCCTGCAACAGCAGCGTGGGCGCCCGGCCCCTCTGGCTCGGCCCTGGACTGGTGGAGTGACCGGCGAAAAGGGCTGGCGGCAGGAAAACCTCAGCGAATCGCTGAGCGATGTCACGCGCATCAAGGTGGACTACAGCAAGCCGCCGTGGCGGCGCTTCCTGGCCTTTCTGGGACCGGGGGCACTGGTGGCGGTGGGCTACATGGATCCCGGCAACTGGGCCACGTCCATCGCCGGGGGCAGCGCCTACGGCTACACGCTGCTGAGCATGGTGCTGATCTCCAGCCTGATGGCGATTTACCTGCAGGCCCTGACGGCGCGGCTGGGCGTTGCCACCGGGCGCGATCTGGCGCAGGCCTGCCGGGACCACTTCAGCCGGCCTGCCGCCATGTTCCTGTGGCTTTCCGCCGAGATCGCCATCATCGCCACCGATCTGGCCGAGGTGATCGGCACCGCCATCGCGCTGAATCTGCTGTTCGGCATCCCGCTGCTGATCGGCGTGATCATCACCGTGGCCGACGTGCTGCTGATTCTGATGCTGCAACAGCGCGGTTTCCGGTACATTGAGGCGCTGGTCATCACCCTGATCGCCACCATCGCCGTGGCCTTTATCTTCGAGATGGTCTTTTCACGGCCCGAACTTGCGCCCCTGCTGGCGGGCCTTGTGCCGTCACGCCAGTTGCTCGATTCCGGCGTGCTGTACCTAGGCATCGGCATCCTGGGGGCCACAGTCATGCCCCACAACCTGTACCTGCATTCAGCCATCGTCAACACACGCGGCTACAACCGCACGCCGGAGGGCAAACGCGAGGCCATCCGGTTTTTCACCATCGATTCGACCATCGCGCTGACCTTCGCCTTTTTCATCAACGCCTCGATTCTGGTTCTGGCTGCGGCGGCCTTTCACTTCGCGGGCCGCACCGACATCGCCGAAATTCAGGATGCCTACAAGCTGCTCTCGCCGCTGCTGGGGGTGGGGGCGGCCAGCATCCTGTTTGCCGTGGCGCTGCTGGCCTCGGGCCAGAACAGCACCCTGACCGGCACCCTGACCGGGCAGATCGTCATGGAAGGCTTCGTCAACATTCGCCTGAAGCCGTGGCTGCGCCGCCTGATCACGCGGCTGCTGGCCGTCATTCCCACCGTGATCGTCATCCAGATCTACGGCGAGGGCAGCACCGGACAACTGCTGATCCTGTCGCAGGTGATCCTGTCACTGCAACTGTCGTTCGCCGTGGTGCCGCTGATGATGTTCAGCAGCGACCCGGTCAAGATGGGCGAATTCGTGATCAACACCTTCTGGAAGTGGGTGGGCTGGGGCATCACGGCACTGATCATCAGCCTGAACGTCTTTTTGCTGGCGCAGACCTTCTTCGGCCGCTAGTGCAGTGGCGTGGAGCCGGGTCAGGGTGGCGCGGACGCCCGGCCCCTCCTCAGCTGCCGCCAGGTAGAGACGCCGCCCAGGGTCAGCATGGCAGCCATGAACAGGTAAACCCACACCGGCAGGTTGCGTCCGGTCACCAGCACGTACAGGTAGGCAGCGATGAACAGCAGGCCTGTCACGGCAGCCGGGAAAAGGGTGGACTCACCGCGCCGCCAGCGCCGGACCCACCACGCCACCGACAGCGCGAACAGAGGCATGGTTCCGAAGTACAGCACGCCAAACACCAGCGGGTTGACCCCGTACATCTCACTGAGGGTCACGCTGGTCGTGGACACCCACCCGATCAGCGCCTGAAACACGGCCCGTTTCTCATGGTGGGAATACGGGCGGGCAGACGGAAAGGTTCACCGGCCAGGCGGCCGCCGCCTACTTCGTGTCGTACCAGTTCGGCCCCACCCCGGCTTCCACCGCCAGCGGCACGCTCAGCTGCGCCGCGCCCTCCATGATCTGGCGGGTGACCTGCGCCACCTCGTCGGCGCGGTCCTCGGGCGCCTCGATCAGCAGTTCGTCGTGCACCTGCAGCAGCAGACGGGCGCCCAGCGCGTCCAGTTCCCTGTCCAGCTTCACCATCGCAAGTTTGATGATGTCCGATGCCGTGCCCTGGATGGGCATGTTGTAGGCCAGCCGCTCGCCGGCCTCTCGCACGTTGCGGTTCGTGGCGGTCAGTTCGGGAACGTAGCGGCGGCGGCCATACATGGTTTCCACGTAGCCGTGCGTGCGGCCAAACTCCAGCGTCTCATCGATGTATTTGCGAATGCCCGGATAGGTGCTGAAGTAGATCTCGATGAACGAGGCCGCCTCCGCGTAGGGAATCCCCAGGTCATTGCTGAGACGGTGGGCACTCATGCCGTACAGCACGCCAAAGTTAACGGTCTTGGCGGCGCGGCGCTGATCGGGGGTGATGCCGCCCTCGTCCAGCCCCAGCACCTGCGCGGCGGTGCGGCGGTGAATGTCCGCGCCCTCCTGAAAGGCCCGCTGCATCAGCGGATCGGCGGAGATGTGGGCCAGCAGCCGCAGCTCGATCTGCGAGTAGTCGGCGGCGATCAGGCAAAAGCCCGAGTCGGCGATAAAGCCCTTGCGAATCTCGCGCCCCACCTGCGAGCGGATGGGGATGTTCTGGAGGTTGGGATTCAGGCTGCTCAGGCGTCCGGTGGCCACCGCCGTCTGCGCGAAGGTGGTGTGCAGGCGGTTCGTGTGCGGGTTGACCAGGTTGGGCAGCGGATCGAGGTACGTGCCGCGCAACTTGTCCAGCTCACGGTATTCCAGCAGCAACGGGATCACCGGGTGCTCGCCCCGCAGCGGTTCCAGGGCGCTGACTGCCGTGCTGCGTTTGCCGGTCAGCTTGGTCTTCTTGCCGCTCGCCAGCCCCAGTTCGTCGTACAGCACTGTTTCCAGCTGCTGCGGGCTGCGGATCGAGAATTCGCGCCCGGCGTGCGTGTGAATCTCGGCCTCCAGCGTCTGCAACCGGGCCGCTGTGGAGGCGGCCAGCCCACGCAGGTACGCGGAGTCCAGCCGCACGCCACGCACCTCCATGCGGGTCAGGACCGCGGCCAGGGGCTTTTCCATCTCCTCATACAGTCGGGTGCGGGCCTCGTCCAGTTGCGGGGGCAGGTCCGTCAGTAACCGCGCCGTGATGGCCGCGCGTCCGGCGGCGTCGTCCGGCCAGGCCATGTTCAGGTAGCGCCTGGTCACCAGCGCCATGTTCATGTTGGCGGGGTCCAGCAGGTACGCCATCAGCAGCGGGTCCTCGCCGGGCTCCACCACCGTGCCGCGCACGCTCAGGTGGGCCGCCAGGGCCTTGGCACCCGCCGCGTTGACCCGTTGCCGACCCGCGAATTCGGTGTCGTTCACGGTGGCGGGATGCTGGGTGCGCAGTTTGGCCAGGGCCTTCTCGGCGTCTCTGAGCGCCTTCTCGGCGGCTTTCTGCTCCTTCTTGGTGGTGGGTCCGGCGGCATCGAACAGGTTCGGTGCGGGCTCGGCGGCCTCCGCCTTCTTCCACTCCTCCGGCTCGTGGGCGGGGGCCTCGCGGGTGATGCCGGCCCCGTCTTTCGTGGGCTCGAAGGTGGCGGCCCCGGTCAGCGCCGCCGTCAGGTCATCCTCGCGTGACAGAACGTAGCCCCAGACCACGCCCTCCCTCGGGGTGCGCCACGCCTCGGTGCGGGGAGGATCAAACGCGGCGGCGGGTTCGGCGGCCTCATCGTCCGGCTGCAGGTCGGTGTCGGGAATCACTGGTTCCTTTCCGTCCAGCCCGGCAATGTCGCGCCCGATGGCATGCAGTTCCAACTCGTCCACCAGTTCGGCCAGCCGTGCGGGGTTGCCCGGCAGGCGGCCAGTGCCAAATTCCACGTCCAGCGGCAGGTCCGTGACCATGCACGACAGGCGGTGGCTGAAACCCACATTCTCCTCGCTGGCCAGCAGCTTCTCACGGGTGCCTTTCGGCTCCAGCGTTCCGGCGTGGGCCGCCTCGTAGATCTTTTCCAGCGTGCCGTAGTCCTGCAGCAGCTTGGAGGCGGTCTTGGGGCCGATACCCTTGGCGCCGGGGATGTTGTCGCTGGCGTCTCCCGTCAGGGCGCGGTAATCCACCCACTGGCGCACAGTCACGCCGTATTTTTCCAGTACCTCGTCCGGGCCGATCAGGCGGAAATCGTTGGTGATGACGCGCACGTGGTCATCCAGCAGCTGGTACGCGTCGCGGTCACTGGTCACAATCCGGACCTGCATCCCGTTGCCCTCGGCCTTGCGGGTCAGCGAGGCGATCACGTCGTCGGCCTCGTAGCCGGGTTCCTCCAGCCTCGGAAAGCCAACCGCGTCCACGATCTCGCGGATGCGGTTGATCTGGCCCGGCAGGTCGCTGGGCATCTCGGCGCGGCCCGACTTGTACCCGTCGAACTGCTCGTGCCGGAAGGTCTTGACCGGCGGATCGAACACCACGATGATCTGGTTGCTGCGCTGCCGGGCCAGCCGCAGCGTCAGGCGCAGAAAGCCGACGATGGCGTTGGTGGCCTCGCCCCGGGAGTTGCTCAGCGGCGGCAGCGCGAAATACGAGCGGAACGCCAGCGCGTGTCCGTCGATCAGCACCAGGGTATCTGGTGTGGGCGCACCGGGTGCGGGCTGGCCCGTCGCGGTGCCTTCAGGGGCGGGAGAGGTCATGGGGGCAATTCTACTCTGGGCATAATGGCACGGGAGGGTGCGCCGCCAGGGTTCAGCGCAGCTTTTCTTCCTTCATCCACACGCGAATCTGCCGGCCCATTGCGTCCAGCACCGGGCGGCTTTTCAGGCAGGCCACCAGGGCGCGGGTGGCGTGATGCTCGTCGCCGCCCACCGCGTCCTGCAGGTGGGTCCGCACCACCGGATTCAGGCCGCCGCGCACGAACAGCAGATCGCGCAGCAGATCGTCCACCGGCAGCGTACCCAGCCGTTCACCGTGCGCCGTGACCGTCTCGACCACCACTCGCCCGCGCTCGTCCAGGTCAAGGACAGCGTGTAGCGGTGTCCCGGCCCGGCCTGTGACGTGTTCCACGGTGGGCAAAAAGGCACGCACCAGATTCAAGGCCAGGCTGCGGCCCAGGAAAATCAGGCGCGGCTGATCATGCAGGCCAGCGTCCAGCGTCTGCGCCAGGTGACGGGCCAGCCGGTCTCCCTCGTCCATCAGGGCCTGGGTCTTGGGGTCTGTCTGCGGGTCTGCTCCACTCACGGTCAGAGGGTAGCGCCACAGACCGAACTGTGCCGGGAGACTGCTCGGTGAGGCGGCAGGCGTCCTGCACCGGCACTACTGCGGCTGGGGCCGCGGCCATCAGTCTCCGAACTTCTGTCTGGACAACCAGAATTGACAGTGTCCACAGCGTGGTCTGCGGTAGCGCCTGTGGGATAAGCTCAGGTTGTATGAACGTCATTGGCAAAGTCACGGTGCTGCCCCAGCTGCCGCCCTCCATCTCGCGGCTCTCGGAGCTGGCCTACAACCTCTACTGGTCCTGGACCCCACACGCACAGGCGCTGTATCAGGAACTGGATTCGCAGATATGGGAGCGCTTCCAGCAGAATCCGGTGCGAACCCTGCTGGAGGTGCCGCAGGCCCGGCTGGACAAGGTGGCTGCTGACACGGGGTACCTCGCCCGCTACAAGAGGGTCATGGCCGACTTCGACGCCTACATGAACAAGAAAAAGACCTGGGCCAGCCAGAACGCGCCCGGCATGCAGCCGGTGGCCTACTTCAGCATGGAGTACGGCTTTCACGAGTCGCTGCCCATCTACAGCGGCGGCCTGGGCGTGCTGGCCGGGGACCACTGCAAGAGTGCCTCTGACCTGGGGTTGCCGTTTACCGCCGTGGGCATGCTGTTCCATCAGGGCTACTTCCGGCAACTGTTCGACCGGGACGGCTGGCAGAACGAGGCCTACGACGAGCTGGACCTGACCACCCTGCCCATCACTCCGGCCCGCACGCCGGACGGCCAGGAAGCGCGGGTGTCGGTGCGCATCGGCCACCGCGACATTCAGGTGCGCGTGTGGAACCTGACCATCGGGCGCATCCGGGTGCTGCTGCTGGACACCAACGTCCCTGAGAACAGCGAGGAGGACCGCAAGCTGACGGCCCGGCTGTACGGCGGCAACCAGGAACTGCGGGTGCAGCAGTACGTGCTGCTGGGCGTGGCCGGGGTGCGAGCGCTGCGGGCGCTGGAGGTCCCGGCCGCCGTGTATCACATGAACGAGGGCCACGCCGCCCTGCTGGGCCTGGAGCGTGTCCGCGAGTGCGTGGAGGCGGGGCTGGACTTCCGCACCGCGCTGGAAACGGTGGCCAGCTCCACCCTGTTCACCACGCACACCCCGGTTGCCGCCGGCAACGACGCCTTTACCTATGACCTGATGGACCGCTATCTGGGCGAGTGGCCGGAACTGCTGTCGGTGGCCCGCCACGAACTGTACGAACTGGCCCGCCACGATCAGAACTGGGACGGCCAGACGGTGCCCGCGTTCTCCATGACTGTGTTCGCCCTGCGCATGAGCCGCGCGGCCAACGGCGTCTCGGAACTGCACGGCGAGGTCAGCCGCGACATGTGGAAATTCCTGTACCCCGGCGCGGAGGCCGAGGAGGTGCCGATCGGCCACGTCACCAACGGCGCGCACAACCTGACCTTTACCAGTCAGGCCATGCGGGACCTACTGTCGTCGGTGCTGCCGAAAGACTGGACCGAGCGGCTGGAGGACGCGGCCATGTGGAAGGCCGTCGAGAAGCTCAGCGACGCCCAGCTGAGCAACGTGCAGCTGGAAACCAAGCGCGAGATGATCGCATTTATCCGCCTGCGGATGCGCGAGCAGATGCTGCGCAACGGGGCGAGTGCCGCCGACGTGGCCGGCACCGAGACGCTGATGGACGAGAACACCCTGACCATCGGCTTTGCACGGCGATTTGCGACCTACAAGCGCGCCACGCTGCTGTTCCGGGACCGCGAGCGGCTGGCCCGCATTGTCAACGATCCGGACCGCCCGGTGCAGTTCGTCTTCGCGGGCAAGGCGCACCCCGCCGACAACCCCGGCAAGGCCTTTATTCAGGAAATCTACAAGATGTCGCAGGAACCCGAATTCCGGGGAAAGATCGTCATTCTGGAAAACTACGACATGAACGTGGCCCGCCATCTGGTGCAGGGCGTGGACATCTGGCTCAACAACCCACGCCGCCCGCTGGAGGCGTCGGGGACCAGCGGCATGAAGGCCAGCTTCAACGGCAGCCCCAATTTCAGCGTGCTGGACGGCTGGTGGCGCGAGGGCTACGACGGCACCAACGGCTGGCCCATCGGCGAGGAACGCGAGTACGCAGACCTGAATGTGCAGGACGACGCCGACGCCTACAGCCTGTACCAGACGCTGGAAGACGAGATCACGCCGCGCTACTACGGCGGGGCCACCGGAGCGGATTCATGGGCCTACTCGGTGCGCCAGTCCATCGAGACGGTCAGCCCGCGCTTTTCCATGCAGCGTCAGGTCATTGACTACGTGCAGCAGTACTACCTGCCGCTGGGCGTGCGGGGTCAGGAGGTGGCCGCCGAAGGCAGTGCCCAGGCCCGCGTCATCGCTGGGTGGAAGACCTGGGTGCGCCAGCAGTGGCCCTACACCAGTCTCAGCGCCCACGCCGACCTGCCGGCCACCTGTCACCCCGGCCAGACCGCGCCCATCAGCGCCCAGGTCAATCCGGCGGGCATCAGCCTGGACGAACTGCGCGTGGAGGCGGTGCTGAACCGCGCCGGACACCTGACGCGCTTTGCGCTCGAGAGCCGGGGCGACGGCACCTTCAGCGCCGAGGTGCCGCTGGAAGAAAGCGGCCTGTACTCGGTGGGCGTGCGAATGATTCCCGAGATCGGCGGCCTGAGCAATGAACTGGAAGCCGGACTGATCAAGTGGGCCACGCCACGCTGAGCCGGGGCTGAGGCCAGGGGGCGGGCGACAGGACAGGTGGCCCGTCTTCCCCATCCTGCTTCGCACCCACCAGCCGAGCCCAGCAACGCCGCCCCGCAGTCGGCTGGGGTGGCGTCAACGTCATCACCGGATGGGAATGGTCAGACCTGTGCCCACGCAGGCGAGGCAGCCAAAAGAAGCTGACCGTCCGGAAGTTCATATCCGGACGGTCAGCTCTTCTGAGCGTTACAGCGCCAGATACGCTTCCCGCACCCCCGGATCGGCCAGCAGGGCCGCGCCGGTCCCCTCCTTGACCACCTCGCCGTTTTCCAGCACGTAGGCCCGCTGCGCCAGCTTGAGGCTCAGGCCCACGTTCTGCTCCACCAGCAGCACGCTGACGCCCTCGGCATGAACCGCCTTCAGCGCCCCGAACACCGTCTGGGTCATCAGCGGCGACAGCCCCAGGCTGGGCTCGTCCACCACCAGCACGCTGGGACAGCCCATCAGGGCGCGGCCCACCGCCACCATCTGCTGCTCGCCGCCCGACAGGGTGCCGGCCAGTTGCCCGGCCCGCTCGGCCAGCCGGGGAAACAGCGAGTAGACGTGCTCCAGCGTCTGCGCCTGCCTGGCGCGGGCCTCAGGCCGCATGGCCGCGCCCAGTTCCAGGTTCTCGCGCACGGTCATCAGGCCGAACAGCTCCCGGCCCTCCGGTACGTGGCCCAGCCCGAGCCCCACAATCTGCGACGGCGTGGCGCGGGTGATGTCGTGGCCGCCCAGGCGAATGCTGCCGCCACTGGCCTTCACCACTCCGCTGACCGCCCGCAGGGTGGTGGTCTTGCCAGCGCCGTTTGCCCCGATCATGGCGACGAACTCGCCCGGCCCGACGCGCACGCTGACGTCCCACAGCACCTGAATCTTGCCGTAGCCTGCGGCGAGGTTCTCGATCACCAGTTCCTGGCCCCGAAAGGCGGTCATGGGGCCACCCCCGCAGAGTCCAGCCGTTCAGACCTTCTGACCAACAGCTCACTTTCTACCGTCATGCTCCCAGCCCCTCTTCCGTGCCCAGGTACGCGGCCACCACCTGCGGGTGGGCCGTGACCTCGCGGTAGGTGCCCTGCGCGATCACCTGCCCCTGGTCCATGACCACCACACGGTCCGCCAGATCGCGCACCACTGGCATGATGTGCTCGATAAACAGCACGCTGACGCCGTCAGCCCGCACCCCCCGCACCAGCTCCACGGCCTCGGCGGCCTCGGCGGGGCGCAGGCCGGCCATTACCTCGTCCAGCAGCAGGACGCGGGGATTGGTGGCCAGGGCACGGGCAATTTCCATGCGCTTGTCCTGCAGTAGTGTCAGTTCGTGGGCGGCGCGGGCGGCCTGATCGGCCAGTCCGGTGCGTTCCAGCAGGTCATAGGCACGTTCACGGGCCTGCGGCAACGTGGTGCCGGGTTGCCCGAACAGTGCCCCCACCGTCACGTTCTCGTGGACGGTCATCTCAGGGAAGGGGCGCACCACTTGGAAGGCGCGGCCCAGCCCGGCGTGGCAGCGGTGCTCCATCGGCGCGTGCGTGATGTCCTGGCCCAGCAGTTCCAGCCGCCCCGTGCTGGGCCGGTACACCCCCGACAGCAGGTTCAGCAGGGTGGTCTTGCCCGCCCCGTTCGGCCCGATGACCGCCAGGATCTCGCCGTCGTAATGATCGAACGTCACGTTCTGGACCGCCTGGAGGCCACCAAAACGCTTGCTCAGGCCATCGGCCCGCAGGACAATCTGGGGAGGAGTGCTCACAGGTCACCCCCATGCCGTCCGCGCCGAAACAGGCCCATCAGCCCGCGCGGCAACCACAGGATGCTGAGCATCAGCACCAGCCCGTAGACCACCAGATACCCGTTCTTGACGACGTTATGCAGCGCTTCCTCGGCCACCCGCAGCACGGTGGCACCCAGGATCGGCCCCAGCGTGGTGTACAGCCCGCCGAAGATGCTGGTGGTCAGCGGCGCGATGGAGTTGGCGAGGCTGAAGGTGTCCAGCGGGCTGATGAAAAAGGTCTTGCCCGCGTACAGCACCCCCGCCAGCGCCGCCAGCACGCTGGAGATGAAAAAGGCGGCCAGCTTGTAGCGCACGGTAGACACGCCCAGCACCCGCGCGGTTTCCTCGCCCTGCCGTATGGCGGCAAAGGCGTGGTGCAGGCGGCCGGTGCGCACCGCCAGACTGACCCCGGCGGTCAGCGCCAGCAGCGCCAGCGCCAGCAGGTACTGCCCGCGCGGGTTGCCACCCAGCAGCGCCGGCACCAGCAGACCGTTCGCGCCGCCCGCCACGCTCTCCGGCAGGTTCTGGATCACGGTCCGCACGACCTCGGTAAAGGCCAGGGTGGCGATGGCAAAGTACATGCCGCTCAGGCGCATGGTCACCGCACCCAGCACCAGACTGATCACGCCCGCGCCCAGCGCCGCCAGGGGCATCGCCAGCGGCCACGCCAGCCCGGTTTTGAGCAGCAGCGCGTAGCCGTAGGCACCCAGCCCGTAAAACGCCGCGTGCGCCAGACTGACCTGCCCGCTGCGCGCCAGGATATCCCACGACAGCGCCATGATCCCGGCCACCAGCGTGAAGAAGCCGATCTGCAGCAGGAACGCACTTCGGTCTCCCAGCGGCAGGAAGGGGAAGGCCAGCGCCACCACGAAGAAGATGGCCAGCGGAATCAGCGCCATGCCGGTGATGTCGGGCTTGCGGGCGGCCTGCCGTTTGGAGGCGGGCGTCTTGATGCGGTCCGCCCTCATGCGGCCTTCCTGAACGAGCGCAGCACCAGCGTCCCGAAGATCATCAGGAAGAACACGGCGTCGCTCCAGCCGCCGCCGCCCGGCACGTAGGTCTGCACCAGCGCTTCCGACAGGCCCAGAATCACCGAGGCCCACAACACGCCGGTCAGGTTGCCCAGCCCCGCCATCACGATGATAGCAAAGGCCTTCAACGCGAAGACCAGCCCCACGGTGGGCGAAGCGAACAGCAGCACGCTGACCAGCACGCCCGCCACCGCCGCCAGCCCGCACGACACGCCGAAGGCGATCAGGTACACCCGGTCCACCGGAATGCCGATCAGTTGCGCGCCCCGGCGGTTCTGCGCCACGGCCCGCATCTGGCGGCCCAGCACCGTGCGGTACAGCGTGAAGTACAGCGCCCCCAGCAGCGCGGCGGCCAGTCCGAAGGCAATCGCCTTGGGGCCGCCGATGCTCAGCTCGCCGATGCTCAGGCTGCTGGCCTGGTACGGCGTGGTGACGGTGCGGGTGTTGCCGCCCAGCAGCATCAGCGCGAGGTTCTGCAACAGGATGCCCAGCCCGAAGGTCAGCAGCATCTGGTTAAGTTCCGGGGCCAGCAGCACATGCCGGATACTGACGCGGTAGGTCAGGGCGCCCACGCCGAACACCGCCACCGCCACGATGGGCAACGACAGCAGCGGGTCAACGCCCAGAAAGGCGCTGGCTGCCCAGGCCATGAAGGCCCCGATCATCAGGAACTCGCCGTGCGCGAAGTTGACGATGCCCACCACGCCCACCGCCAGCGCCAGCCCGGAGGCCACCAGCGCGTAGATCCCGCTTTGCAGCAGGCCATTGAGAAGGGTTTGTAGAAACAGGTCCATTGGGGCTCCGTAGGGTTGGCAGTTCGATTGGCCCGGCTTTCTAGGCCCAGTAGGTTTTTTTGTGACCGAGATGTTCAGGTGCGATCCAGATGCTCCAGCAGCGCCGCCCTGAACGTGTCCGGCGCCTCAATGAAGGGTGAGTGGCCCACGCCGGGCAGCACCAGCTCACGCCACTGACCGCCGCTGGCCTCGCCGCGTTCCAGCACGGTTCGCATCTGCGTGACCATCGGCTGGGGCGGGCAGGCCTCCGCGCCGGGCCAGCCGGGCACCGCGCCCAGGGCACCCAGCTGGGCCAGATCAAACAGGCTGGTGTCCCCCACGATGGCGTCGGCGTCCCCGCGCACCCACAGCACGGGCGGGGGCGGCGTCAGCTGCGCGAAGGCCGACAGATTCATGTACCTGGAACTGAAGGCGTTCGCCACGCCAGCCGTCCCCGGCGCGACATTCGGCCAGTTCTCGCTGGGCGTCATGTCGCCGGGGTAGTAGCTGTCGCCGGTACGGGTCTTCAGCATGGACGTCACCCACGCCTCTTCCGTCTCAGGGTCCGGCTGAAACTGCGCGGCGTTGAAGTAGAACTTCCGCATCACGTCACGGGGGCTGCCTGCCGCGTCCGAGCGGTCCCCGGCGGCAATCAACGGAACAAAGGCCGCGTTCACGGTGCCGCCGCCGGACCCTGCAAAATCCGGTGTGTTGGGCGTGCCGCCGGCGCCGTGCGTGCCGCCGAAGCCGTACGGACTGACCGGAGCCACCAGCGTCAGCGACCTCACCCGCTGCGGCGCGCTCAGCGCCACCTGCATGACCACCCCGCCGCCCATGCTCCAGCCCAGCAGGTGCGCGCCTTGCCACTCCAGCGCGTCCAGCAGCGCCAGCAGATCGTCTGCCCAGTCGTTCAGACCGCGCGTGGCGTCGATGGGCTTCGCCTCGCTGTCGCCGTAGCCGCGCAGATCAGGGGCAACGACGTGGATGTCCTCCGGTAAAGAGCCCATCAGGTCACGGAAGAACTCACTGTCGGACACGTTGCCGTGAACCAGCAGCAGCCGACGCCGTGCCACCCCCACGGCAGGGCGCTCCAGCACAGCGGTCTGGAGGCGCGAGGTCTGGACTGTTCGTGAAGTCGGTGCTCTGCCCGTCGGTGTCATGCCAGTCTCCTGTGGTGTGGCCGGCCCGGACGTTCCGCGCGGCTGGAAATTGAGACAGCCCAAGACCCCCAGTCGGCCCTGCCGCCGCATCCGCCCTGGAGGGGCAGATGGGCGAAGTGGCGCAGCCGGGGGCTCAGTCCACTATTTGTGCCACACCAGCGGCTTCTGCGCGAACTTGATCGGGTACACCGGAACGCGGGTGTCGCTCAGGAACTGGAAGTGCAGCCAGTTGCCGGCCTTGAACCCCTGGTACTGGGTCTTGAGGCTCTTGCTGAAGGTCAGCGGGCCGAACGGCGTGGGCATGTTGGTCTTGGCCAGTTCGGCGGCCACCTTGTCCTTGTCGGCACTGCCTGCCCGGTTAATGGCGGCGGCCAGCGACTTGAGATTCACGTAGGCGAGCGGTGCAAAGTACTCCTCGGTGACGTTGCCGAACTTGCCTTTGTAGGCGTTCACGAAGAGGCGGCTTTCCTTGGTAGGGCTGGTGGGCAGCCACAGGCTCAGACCCGCGATGTCGTTGGCTAGGGGGTTTTTCTCGAAGCCCACCGGCCAGCTGGGCGGCGTGCCGTAGATCAGGCCCAGCTTGAGGTTCTGCTGCTTGATCTCGGTGGCCAGCGGCAGGGCGTCGGTGTCGTAGCCCACCCAGTACAGGATGTCAGGCTTGGCAGCCTTGGCCTTGGAGACCAGCGGGCCGAAGTTGCCGCTGCCGGTCTTGAACTTCTCGGTCAGGACGACGTTGAAGCCGGCCTTCTTGAAGGCGTCCACGGTGGCGTCGATGCCCGCGCTGCCGAAGGGACCGTCCTCATAGGCGATGGCGATGTTCTTGGCGCCCTGCTTGACCTTGAGGGTCTTGAAGAAGCCCAGGATGGCCTCAAAGTTGTAGTAGGACCACGGGTGGTAGTGGAAGAAGTACTTGTGGTCCGCGAACGCGTCCTCGACAGGAACTGCGGCGGCGCCGATCCAGGCCATGAAGGTGTTGTACTGCTTGGCTGGGCCGGACAGGGCCACGCTGACTGCGCTGCTCACGCCGCCGGCCATGAAGTCCACCTTGTCCACCGTGACCAGCTTGACGAACTCCGGCACCGCCTTGGCCGCGGCGCTGGCGTCGTCGCCGTAGACCACTTCCAGGGGCTTGCCCAGCACGCCCCCGGCCTTGTTGATCTCGTCGAGCGCCAGATCGTAACCGTTCTTGGCGGCCTGGCCCGACACACTGCCTGCCCCCGAGAGGGGAAGCAAGACGCCCACCTTCACCGCACCCGCACCGGAAACCGCGAGCAGCACGCCCGTCAGAAGTAGAGTTTTCATAACGTGGGCAGTCTAAGGGCGCGGCGTCACGCGGGCGTTACAGCCGGGCGGGACCGGCCGCGCAGTCCCTGCAGGTGCAGGACCGGAAGACATTCTCCAGGCCATCTGGCACAATTGCCCGCATGGAACAGTTCGCGCAGTTCGCGGTAGACGGGCAGCGCCTGTACGGCATGCTGCACACCCCCGATACGCCGGCCCCCGTCAGAGGATGGCCCTCGGTGCTGATGGTCCACGGCTTTACCGGCAACCGGACCGACCACCACCGCCTGCTGACGCTGCAGTCGCGGGCGCTCGCGCAGCGGGGCATGGCCAGCCTGCGCTTCGATTGCCGGGGCAGCGGCGACTCGCAGGGTGACTTCAGCGAGATGACCGTGTCGCGTGAGGTGCAGGACGTGCAGGCCGCCGCCGCCTACCTCCGGCAGCAGCCCGACATCGACCCCCAGCGGGTGATGCTGCTGGGCTACAGCATGGGCGGCATGGTGGCGGCCCTGGCCGCGCGGTCGGTGGACGCCCACCGGCTGCTGCTGTGGGCCCCGGCCCTGCCCGAGCTGTGGCTGCCCCTGCTGCGCGGCGGGGTCCTGCCCCCCGGCGTCACCGATCTGGACGGCTGGCCGCTGGGCCGCGCCTTCTTGCAGGAGCTGCCCCGGCTGCGCCCGCTACAGGCCGCAGCCGAGTGGGGCGGCGTGGCCCACGTGATCCACGGCGACGCCGATGCCACCTGTCCGCCTGAATGGGGCATGCGCTATGCCCAGGCGCTGGGCTGCGACGCGGCGGCCATCCCTGGAGGCACCCACAATTTCGGCAGTCTGGAGACCACCCAGATGCTCTACGCGGAGTCCCTGCGTTTTCTGGGCGGCGGCTGAGCAGGCAGACGCTGGCGCCGCCCAGCAACAAAACGCGCCTGCGACGCACCGCAGGTAAAGTCCCGTTATCCGAACCTGCATCCGGCTGGGTCAGCAGCCAGGTACGCTGGGCCGCATGACTTCCAATGACCGCTCAGATGACCGCAAGGATTCCAGCAGCGCCGATCAACGCGGGGAGATCGTGCAAAGCACCGTGCCGGAGGCGCACCCCGACGTTATCGACGTGCCGGAGGGCGACCCACACAACGAGACGCCCACCGACAGGAGCGCCCGACTTCAGCAGGAATTGACGGGCGGCATCATCCCCGACAACGAGGACGGTTAGGTCCGGCGACAGACGCGAAAGCAGCACGCAGGGGCTGTCGGGAATTGTCCCCCAACAGCCCCTACGTGCTGCTGCCCACCAGTTTGGGCAGGCTGGATTACTTCAGCGCTTTGATAACTGCGGCGGTCAGGTCAGCGGTGGAGTTGGCGTAAACGATCAGCCGGGTCTGGGCGGCCACCTGCCGGTCCATGACCACGCTGTAACCGTTGGCCCGGGCCACCTTGGCCACCGCCGCATTGAGCTTGACCGACACCGGCTGGAAGGCAGTGGTCAGGCGGCCCTGATAGCCGGTCTGGGCACTGTTGTAGGCCTGCTGCGCGTCCAGCAGCGCCTTCCGGTCGGCGGCGCTGGCCGTGGCGGCGGCCCGGGCGGCGAGGGCATCGATTTTCTGGCGTTTGCCCTCGAGATCGGCGTCCACACGGGCCGAGAGATCCAGGTAAGCCTTGCTGGCGGGCAACGCCTTCACGGCGGCCTGCACGTCGACCAGGCCCACCCGGTTTCTGGCCGACTGGGCGTGGGGCACCGTGGCAAGCAGCGCCAGCGGCAGAAGAAGCATGATTCTATTCAAGTGGACAACCTCCAGACTTGGGTGTCAGCAATGCGGCCATCAGGACCATCAAAAGGCCCCGCCGTCAGAAAAGCGGGGCACGTCATTCAGGCGGGAGCAATTCAGACGGGGGTCAGGGTTTGATGGCCTTGAGGGCCGCGTCGGTGATCTCGGTGGCCGGATCGGCGTAGATCACCAGGCCGTTGGCCGCCACCGACTTGTCCATCACCACGGAGTAGCCGTTGGACTTGGCGACGGCGCTGACCGCCGTGTCCACCGACTTCTCGACGGCCGTGATCTTGGGCTCGATCTGCTTGTCGTAGTCGGCCGCCTTGCTCTGAATGGTCTTGACCAGCGTCTCACGCTGCTGCTTCTCGGCGGCGGTGGCGGCAGTGCCCTTGGCGTCGATGGCCTTGACCTGCTTGTCGAGGGCGCTGAGTTCGGTGTCGGCCTTGGCCTGAATGGCCTTGATGTCCTTGTCGTTGGGGTGGGCCGCCAGCAGTTTGGCCACATCCACGAACCCGATTTTCTGGGCGGGGGTCTGGGCATGCGGGGCGACGGTCCCCAGGCCGAAGGCGGCGACGACGGCAAGGGGAGCCAGGGTTTTGGCGGTGATCTTCATAAAATGAAGCTAGCATGCTGTTTTCTGAGCGGAATGAAGCCCTTCACAGCCGCTTCACATGCGAGGTCAGGCGAGCGTCAGACCTGGGACCGAGCTGCACTGGGACATCCGGCCAAGCGTGATTCAGTAGACTTTTGACATGTTAGTACGCGACTGGATGACCCGTGATCCCGTGACCGTCAGCCCCACCACGCCAGTGATGGACGCCCTGAAGACCCTCAAGGAGGGCAATTTCCGCCGCCTGCCGGTGATGGAAGGCGGCAAGCTGATCGGCATCACCACCCGCAAGGACCTGAAAGACGCCATGCCCAGCAAGGCCACCACCCTGAGCGTGTGGGAACTGAACTACCTGCTGAGCAAGCTGACGGTGGCCGAGATGATGGCCCGTCCGGTGATCACGGCGGCCGAGGGCGAGTACATGGAAGACGCGGCGCTGCGGATGCAGGAGCACCATGTGGGCGGCCTGCCGGTGCTGGATGACAGCGGCAAGCTGAGTGGCATCATCACCACCATGGACGTGCTGCGCGCCTTCACCGAGATCCTGGGCATGCGTGAGGGCGGCCCCCGCATCACCCTGGAGATGCCCGACACCCCCGGCAGCCTGGAAAAAGCCACCCGTGCCATTGCGCCCAGCAACATCATCAGCGTCGCCACCTACGATGGCCGGGGTGACCGCCGCCGCTTCGTGATGCGCGTCAGCGGCGAGGGCAGCGACACCGTCAAGCAGCGTGTGCGGGACTCGGGCATCACCGTCCTGGACTGAAGGCCGAACGCCGCAGCGCCCATCTGCCAGCCGTGCGTGGCTGACAGATGGGTGTTCTTTCTGGTCTCGCCTCTATTGCAAGGCCGCCCAGGCCGCCGACACCGCCACTCCACGCTCGAACCTTTGGCCCAGGGCCGCGAAGGCGTCTTCCAGCATTCCGGCCACGCCCAGCGCGTCGTAACGGTCTGCGTACCCCATGGTGCTGACCCGGAACACGGCGTCCTCGTGGGGGGCCTGACCCGCCAGGGCACGCTGGCCCAGTCCGGTCAGGGCGGCGGCGATCTGGCGGCCCGTTCGCCCCTCTGGGGCCTGCAACACGGCCACGGCGGGGCTGGGCCGGGCGGTCCAGGAGGGGCAGCCCAGCGCAGTTCCGGCGGCGATCAGCGCGGCGGTCTTGCGCTCCTGCTCAGCCCACAGGACTTCCAGCGGCACGCCCAGTGGGCGGTCCAGCGCGGCAGACAGCGCGTACATCAGGTTGATGGCCGGGGTCTGCGGGGTGTTGCCCGCCTTCTGGCCCCTGAGTTCGCGGGTCAGGTCCAGGTAGTAGCCGTGGGCGGTGTTCTGAACCATGCGCTCCTGGACCTCCGGACTGAACAGCACGAAACCCAGGCCCGGCGGGGTGGCCGTGCCCTTCTGGCTGCCCGACACGATCACGTCCACGCCCCAGGCCGCGGGCCGCAATTCCGCCACGCCGTAGGAGGTCACGCAGTCGGCAATGATGATGAGGTCGGGATTTCCGTCCCTGGCTGCCCGCGCAATCGCCTCCAGATCGTGCAGCGCCCCGGTGCTGGTCTCGCTGTGGGTGATCAGCAGGGTGTGGGCGCCCCGGCTGTCGGCGGCCACCTCCTCCGGATCAAGCAGGTCACCCCAGGGCCGGGCCACGATCTGAACGTCGTAGCCAAAGCGCCCCGCCATGTCGCCCCAGCGCTCGCTGAACTTCCCGGCCTGCGCGTTGACCACCCGTGCCCCGGCAGGCGTGGTGCTGACCAGCGCGCCCTCGAAGGCCCCGGTGCCGCTGCTGGTGGTGATCACGGCGTCGTAGGGGTCGCCCAGCAGGCGGGTCAACTTCTGGCGTGCCTCCATCAGTTTGGCCGCCGCGTCGCGGCTGCGGTGGTGCATCTGCGGCTGCGCCAGTTCCAGCAGCACGCGGGGGTCCACCTCCACCGGGCCGGGCGCGATCAGGCGTTCACGGTTCAGCGGGACGTGGGCGGCGGGCTGGGGCGGAGGGGCCGTCTGGGTCATGGGGTCCAGAGTAGACCCGGCACGGCAGGGCGCGGCACAGAGGTCTGAACCGCCACAGCCTCAACCAGCCTCAACATCGTGGTCTCAAACCGTAGCCACAGGCACGCCCTGGGCCGCCGAAGTACGGCAACATCGCGTATGCCCCCTTCCATCCTGATCCGGCGACGTGGCCTGCCCGTCACATGGGCCGCCTCTGCCCTGTGTGGCCTGTGGCTGGCTTCCCTGGCCGCAGCCCACTACGCTCCCGCCCTGCCCCAGAGCGCCATTGCCCAGCCGACGCGTCAATTCGGACTGCCGTTTGCAGGGGTGCCCGGCCCCGACTCCTGGCTGCTGGGCCAGGGTTATGGCAACACCACCGGCGCTTACCGCCAGCGGCGCAGCACCTACGGCAACCTGCAGGGCATCCACGCCGGGCTGGACTTCAGCGCGCCGTGCGGCACCCCGGTACGGGCCATCGGCGACGGCGTGGTGGCCGAGGTGGACGGCCCGCACGGCAGCCCCCCGCACAACGTGGTGATCGACCACGCGGGCAACCTGAGCAGCCTGTACGGTCATCTGCTGGGGCGCTCGGCGCTGCGCCCTGGCCAGCGGGTCACCCGCGGACAGGTCATCGGGCAGAGCGGCGACTCGCAGGGCACCTGCGTCAGCGCGCCGCATCTGCATCTGGAACTGCGGGACCGGGCGCACCAGCGGTTCTTTAACCCGCTGCCGTACATCGCCGCCGACTGGGACACGCTGGCGCTGGCGGGCAGCTTCGGGCGCGGCTACGAGTATGACCTCAGCGCCCCACGCCGATGGCAGACGCCGGACTCGCAGCCGGCGGCCCTGCGCGGGGGCCGGTTGCTCAACGAGTTCGCCAGACCCTGGCCCCCGGCCCCCGGAGGCGCGCGGTGAGGCGGCTGCTGCTCACGGCTGTTCTCGCGGGCACATCGGCCCTGGCCGCCACCCTGCCCTCGCGCGCCGTACTGGGCGGCGGTTGCTGCCCCGGCACGGTCTGGACGCCGGATTCGGGGGCGCTGCTGTTTCTGGACGGGCCGCCCACCCGCCCTAGCACCGGCTTTTATGAGGTGGCGGCGACGGGTGGCCCGGTGACGCGCCGCTTTTCCAGCATTGCCTATTTCTCGCCCAGACTGCGCTGGGCCGTGCGCCCCAGTACAGGTGAAACGACAGTGCTGGAGCGGCTGGCCGACAGCCGACGCTTCATGCTGCCCACCTTCGGCGCCGACGTTGTCTGGAACGATGCCGAGACGCGGCTGGCCTACACCCGCAGCGACACCACTGGCAACTATGACCGCCGCGCCACGCGGGTGTTCGTGGCCGACGCCTTCGGCCCGCCGCGCCAGGTGGCCACGCTGTACGGCGGCGGCGTGAGCGGCTGGGTGGACGACAACACGTTGCTGCTTTCGGGCAAGAGTGCGCCGGACAACCGGGACCGGGACCTGTTCACGCTGAACATTCGCAGCGGGGCAAAAAAGACCCTGCGGACGGCGCTGGGCTTCCGGGGCGTCAGCCTCAGCCCGGACGGCACGCGGGTGCTGTACACCATTTCCTTCGACAGCGCCGCCCGCAATGGCCTGTGGCTGCAAAGCACGGCGGGCGGCACGCCAACCGAGATGGGCGATTACGGGGCCTACCGCTGGCGCGACGCGGGACGCTTCCTGCTGATCCCGCTCACGCTGGACAGCGGCGCACATGTGTTGCGGCAGTACACGGTGAGTCTGAACCGCTGGAACACGCTGGGCGATCTGGGTGATCAGGTGCGTCAGGGCGACTGGAACATCAGCCCGGACGGCAAACTGCTGAACTTCCTGAGCGCAAGGGACGGCAATGTGCGGGTGCTGGCCCTGCCATGAGGCAAGGAGAACCGCATCGACGCTGAACCATGAGGTGAAAGCGGCGCTCTGGCATAAATTCCAGAGCGCCGCGTCCTCACCGCTTACTTCACCACAATGTTGATGATCCGCCCCGGCACGTAGATCTCCTTGACCACTGCCTTGCCCTCCAGGAAGCGGGCCACGTCCGGCTGGGCACGGGCGGCGGCCAGCGCCTCGTCCTGGGTGGCGGTTTTGGAAATACTGACCTGCCCACGTACCTTCCCGCCCACCTGCACGCCGATGGTCACGGTGTCACGCACGGCGGCGGCCTCGTCGGTGGCGGGCCAGGACTGCACATGCACGCTGCCCTGCTGCCCGCGTTCATGCCAGATTTCCTCGGCGATGTGCGGGACTACCGGGGCCAGCATGCGGTTGAAGATGTCCAGCGCCTCGTCCCACTCGGGCGTGCCGTAAGAGGGCGAACGGCGGGCACGCACCAGCGTGTTGGTCAGTTCCATCAGCGCAGCCACTATGGTGTTGAAGCTCAGGCGGTCAAAGTCGCCGGTGACCTTTTTCAGCGTGCTGTGAACCGCGTAGCGCAGATCGGCGGGCGTCACGGCCTCGTCCGGGCCCGCCGTGCGCTCACCGAAGAACAGCGTCCACACGCGACTCAACCACTTGGCCGGGCCGTTGATGCCCTGCGGGTCCCAGGGGCCGCCCACCTCCCACGGCGCGATGAACATCAGGTAGGTCCGCACCGTGTCCGCACCGTACTCGCGCACCAGATCGTCGGGGTTGACGACGTTGCCGCGCGATTTGCTCATCTTCTCGCCGTCCTCGCCCAGAATCATGCCCTGGTTGCGCAGCCACGCAAACGGCTCGTTCTGGGTGGTCAGACCCATGTCGCGCATCACCTTGGTCCAGAAGCGGCTGTACAGCAGATGCAGGATGGCGTGCTCGATGCCCCCGGTATACAGGTCCACCGGCAGCAGGTTGGCCTTGGCCGGGTCAAACGGATGCTGACCGTCACGCGGCGACAGGAAGCGGTACATGTACCAGCTGCTGTCCACGAAGGTGTCCATGGTGTCGGTGTCGCGCTCGGCTTCCCCCCCGCAGACCGGGCAGGTGGTCCGGACCCACTCGCGGTCCAGTTTCAGCGGACTCTGGCCGGATGCCGTGAAGCCCTTGAATTCAGGCAGCCTGACGGGCAACTGGTCCTCAGGGACAGGCTGCGCGCCGTGTTCCGGGCAGTACACGATGGGCACGGGGGTGCCCCAGTAGCGCTGGCGGGCCAGCAACCAGTCGCGCAGGCGGTAGGTGGTTTTGGCCTGTGCCACGCCCGCCGCCGCCAGCCGCTCGATCACGGTGTCAATGCTGGCCTTGCCGCCGGGCAGACCGTCAAATTCGCCGCTGTTGACGATCACGCCGGGGCCGCTGTAGGACCCGGTGGCGTCCGCACCCATCGGCTCGGCCCCCTCGGCGCGGATGACCTCGGTGATGTCCAGGCCAAACTTGCGAGCAAAGGCGAAATCGCGCTCGTCGTGGGCGGGCACGGCCATGATGGACCCGGTTCCGTAGGTGACCAGCACATAATCCGCCACCCACACCGGCACCTGATGCCCGCCGATGGGATGCGTGGCGAAAGAACCGGTGAACACCCCGGTCTTCTCGCCCACGTCCTGCTGGCGCTCTACGTCGGTCTTGCGGCCCGCCGCCGCGACATAGGCCTCCACCTCGGCCCGCTGCCCATCGGTGGTCAGTGCAGCCACCTTGGGGTGTTCGGGGGCCAGCACCAGGAAGGTGGCACCCATGATGGTGTCAGGCCGCGTGGTAAATACGGTTTCCGGCCCGGCGGGGGTGTCGAACACGATCTCCGCGCCCACCGACTTGCCGATCCAGTTGGTCTGCATGGCCCGCACGCGCTCAGGCATGTCGGTTTCAGAGAAGTCCAGCAGTTCGTCGGCGTAGTCGGTGATCTTCAGATACCACTGGTTCAGGTTGCGGCGCTCGACGGGGGTGCCGCAGCGGTCGCACGCGCCGTTCACCACCTGCTCGTTGGCCAGCACGGTCTGGTCCTTGGGGCACCAGTTCACCAGTCCGCCCTTCTTGTACGCCAGGCCGCGCTTGAAAAATTGGGTGAAGAACCACTGGTTCCAGCGGTAATATTCCGGATCAGAGGTAGCGAACTGGCGGCTCCAGTCGATCATGGTGCCCATGCGCTGAAACTGCCCCGTCATGGACTCGATGTTGCTGTAGGTCCATTTTGCCGGGTCCACATTGTTCTTGATGGCCGCGTTCTCGGCGGGCAGGCCGAAGGCGTCGAAGCCCATCGGGAACAGCACGTTGTAGCCGCGCATCCGCATCCAGCGGGCGCGGGCATCCGGGGCGACGTTGGCGTACCAGTGGCCGATGTGTAAATTCCCGCTGGGGTACGGGAACATGGTCAGGGCGTAGAACTTCTCGCCGGGGCCGTTCTCGTCGAAGCGGTACAGGCCGTCGGCGGCCCAGCGGTCCTGCCACTTCTGCTCGATGGCGTGCGGGTTGTAGCGCTCAGCGCGGGGTTCCCGAATGCCGGATTCGTTGATATCGATGGGGTGTTCGTCGGTCTGGGTCATGGGGGGCTCCTGCGGAGGTCTGAGGGTCGATAAGTCTAGGGATCTCTGGGGAGGCGAGAACCAAAAAAAGCCCCGGCGCAACACAGCCGGGGACGGGCGCTCTAGCCTGAGCTAGTCGCGGGGTCCCCTGGGAAGAAGCGCAGAGCGGATCATGCCTTCATTCTAGAGCATGGGCTGACAGGAAGGAAGCCGAGGCATGAACAGGTCTTCGTGGCGATGCGATGTAAGCGGGCGTGCCGAAGCTGCTGCACGGAAGAAGCTGCTGCACTGAAAGGGGGCAGCTGAAGCTTTCCTGATGAATGCGTGGGCCCTTCTTTAGCTGGCCTCACCCCCGGTCAGGCACGTGGCGTCAGGCTGGGGCCATGAGCAGACCCCTTCTTCTGACCCTGGCCCTGCTGGGCAGCACGCTGGCCCACGCGCAGGTCAGCGTCACTGACATTCCCGCCCTGCCCCAGGGTGGCGCATCCCTCCCCGCCGCGACTCCAGCTGCGGCCCCCGCCCAGGGCACTCCGGTGACGCCGCCCACCGTGACCACCCTGCCCGCCGTCAACCCGCCGCTGGCGCAGCCCCACACCGCCCGGCTGGAAGGCCCGCAGACCGTGCAGGCGGGACAGGCGAACCTGTGGAACGTCCTGCTGACCAACACGGGTGACAGGGCCATCAGCCTGCAACACGGCGCGTGTGACGTGCGCTTTGAGGTGGTCAACGCGGCGGGACAGGTCGTCCGCACTACCCCAAAGGACGCCATCTGCACGCTGCAGATCGTGGGGACCGAGGTGGCCCCTGGTCAGACCGGCGAGTTGCAGAAAATCCGCTGGGAAGGCAGGAACGATCAGAACCAGAATGTACCCGCCGGAACCTACACCATCCGCTCGGTGTTCAACGGCGACGGCGTGCTGATCCGCCCAGCCGACCTGACCATCACCGTGCGCTGATTCAGGTTCAGACAGAGAGCGGAGGCCATTTCAACCGGCCTCCGCTCTCTGTTGCCTTTGACCCCTTGCTACAGACCCGCACGCCTGAACGTGCTGTAGTGGGCGCAGCATGACTCCCTCCTCTCCTCCCGGCAACACTGAAGCAGCCGCCAGCAGGCGCAAAACCGCCCTCATCATCGGCTCGGGCATCGGCGGGCTGTCGCTGGGCATCCGGCTGCAAAGTCTGGGCTTTGACACCACCATCTTGGAGCGCCTGGACGCGCCGGGGGGCCGCGCCTACCAGAAGCGCACCGAGGACGGCTACGTGTTCGACATGGGGCCGACGGTAATCACGGTGCCGCATTTCATCGAGGAACTGTTCGCCCTGGAACGTGACAAGGGCATGCTGGGCGAGCCGGACTACCCGCCCCACACGCTGACCGACGACGCCCGCGTCAAAGCCGGCGAGAGCGGCGGCCCGCGCACCCGCGACTATGTGAAACTGGTCCCGATCCTGCCTTTCTACCGGATTTATTTCGACGACGGCACATTCTTCGACTACGACGGCGATCCCGAAAGCACCCGCCGCCAGATCAGCGAACTCGCGCCGGAGGATCTGGCAGGCTACGAGCGCTTCCACGCCGACGCTCGCGCCATCTTTGAGCGCGGCTTTCTGGAACTGGGCTACACGCACTTTGGCGATATGCCGTCCATGCTGCGCGTCGTGCCGGACCTGATGCGGCTGGACGCTGTTCGCACGCTGTTCTCGTTTACCAGCAAGTATTTCCAGAATCCCAAGATGCGGCAGGTCTTTTCCTTCGAGACGCTGCTGGTGGGCGGTAACCCGCTGAGCGTTCCGGCCATCTACGCCATGATCCATTTCGTGGAAAAAACCTGGGGCATCCACTACGCGATGGGCGGAACCGGGGCGCTGGTACGGGCCTTCGTGCAGAAATTCGAGGAACTGGGCGGTACGCTTCGCCTGAACGCGGGCGTGGACGAGATTCTGGTCACGAACGGGCGCGGCCAGCCGGTCAAGCGGCCCATCGGCAAGCGGACGGCGCGCGGCGTGCGGCTGGAGGGCAGCGAGGAACTGCACGCCGACATCGTGGTCAGCAACGGCGACTGGGCCAACACCAATCTCAAACGCATTCCCGCCGCCGCCCGGCTGGTCAACAGCGACGTGCGCGTGAAGGCCGCCCGCCAGAGCATGAGCCTGCTGGTCATCTACTTCGGCTTCCGCGACGATCCCGCCCATCCGCTGGACCTGCGCCACCACAACATCATCCTGGGGCCGCGCTACGAGGAGCTGCTGACCGAGATCTTTGGGCAGAAGGTGCTGGGCCAGGACTTCAGCCAGTACCTGCATGTGCCGACGCTGACCGATCCCGGCCTCGCTCCGGCGGGGCACCACGCCGCCTACACCCTGGTTCCTGTGCCGCACAACGCCAGCGGCCTGGACTGGGCGGTGGAAGGGCCGCAGCTGGTAGAGCGCATCTACACCTTTCTGGAAGAACGCGGCTACATCCCGAACTTGCGCGAACGCCTGACCCACAGCGAGTTCATCACGCCCGACTACTTCGAGGGCACGCTGGACAGCTATCTGGGCAACGCCTTTGGCCCCGAACCCGTGCTGATCCAGAGCGCGTATTTCCGCCCGCACAACCGCTCGGAGGACATTGGCAACCTGTACATGGTGGGCGCGGGGGCACAGCCCGGCGGCGGCACCCCCAGCGTGATGATGTCGGCCAAGATGACGGCCCGCCTGATCGCCGATGACTTCGGGATTCACAGGGACGTGCGGGATGGCGTATCGGAAGCTGCCAAGGAGACGGTCAGGGAAGTGGCGGGTGCAACAGACTGACCCCTAGCCCTCCTGCTCGGTGGGGCGGATCAACAGCTCGTTGATGGCGACGTGGCGTGGGCGGGTCACGATGTACAGCACGGCGTCGGCGACGTCTTCCGATTTCAGGCGCTCCATGTCGGCGAAGCGCTTCATGGCCTGCTCTTTAATCTCCGGACGCAGGTGATCGGCCAGTTCGGTTTCCACGGCCCCCGGCTCCACACTCGCCACCCGCACATGCCGCCGCGTCAGCTCCTGGCGCAGCGATTCGCTAAAGGCCGTCACGCCAAACTTGGTCAGGTTGTACACCCCCGATCCCGAACGCGCCACCCGACCCGCCACCGAGGAAACGTTGATCAGATCGGCCACCCGGCGCTCGCCACTTTCTGCGGCCTGAAGCAGGTGGGGCAGCGCCGCATGCGTCACGTACAGCAGCCCCTGCACATTCAGGTCCACCATGCGCTCCCATTCCTCGACGGGCGCGTCCAGCGCAGGCCCCAGCAGCATCACGCCCGCGTTGTTGATCACGGTGTCCAGGCGGCCCAGCTCGGCCACGGTACGTTTCACCGCGTCCTCGGCCTGCTCGCGCACGGTCACGTCCGCCTCCAGCACCAGGGCGCGGCCACCCGCCGCCTTGATCTGGACTGCCAGTTTCTCCAGGCGGTCCTTGCGGCGGGCCACCAGCGCCACCGCCGCGCCCTCATGGGCCAGAGCCAGCGCCGTGGCCTCACCGATGCCGCTGCTTGCGCCTGTTACCAGGGCCACGCTGCCGTCAAGTCGATTGGACATACGGGCGAGTATAGGCTGGGGTCTGGAACGGGGCCCTCAGTATCACTTCAGATTTCGCAGGCCACGCCTGTCTGGCCCCGCCTCAGCCGAACAAAGAAACGCCGCCGAAGCAAAAGCTCCGGCGGCGATTTCCAGGCAGTTCCACTCAGGGCAGGGTATTCCCCGCCGCCAGCAGGATCGCGTACCACTCCTCGCGGGTCAGGTGAACGTCTGCAGCCTTGAGGCAATCGGCCAGGCGCTGCGGAGTGGTGGTCCCCGTCACTGGCTGCATCTTGGCCGGGTGGCGCAGAATCCAGGCAATCGCAATGGTGGTGTTGCTGACCCCGTATTTCGCCGCGATCTCATTGACCTTCGCGTTCAATTCAGGGAATTTGGGATTGTCCAGAAACACGCCCTCAAAAAACCCGAACTGGAACGGCGACCACGGCTGGATGGTGATGTCGTGTAGGCGGCAGTAGTCCAGAATGCCGCCGTCACGGTTCACGGCCTCGTCGTTTTCCATGTTGACGTTGAAGCCCTGCGTGATCATGTTGGCGTTGGTGATACTCAGCTGAAGCTGATTGGCGAGCAGAGGCTGCCGGACGGACTTTTTAAGCAGCTCAATCTGGCGCGGCTGCTGGTTGGACACGCCGAAGTACCGCACCTTGCCTTCCTGCTCCAGCTGATCGAAGGCGGCGGCCACCTCATCTGGCTCTACAAGGGCGTCGGGGCGATGCAGCAGCAGAATATCCAGGTACTCGGTCTTGAGACGCTTCAGGATGCCGTCCACCGAGGCCAGGATGTGCTCCCTGGAAAAGTCGAACATGCCGTCCCGGATGCCGCACTTGGATTGCAGGATCATTCCTTCGCGCACGCTGCTGTTCATGCCCACGGCGTCGGCGAAAATTTCCTCGCACGCGCCCTTGCCGTAGATGTCGGCGTGGTCAAAGAAGTTCGCACCGTGGTCCATGGCCGTTCCGATCAGCGTCTCCACTTCCGGCCGACTGATGGTGTTAATCCGCATCATGCCCACAGCAACCACCGGCACGTCCAGGTCACTCGTTCCGAGTTTGATTGTTCTCATGGCCCGTATTGTGCTTCAAAAAAGCGTGAGGACGCCTGCAGAACACTTAACGCACCGTCGGCACCCACCACCAGCCGCCCACATCCTGCCGCCCGGCCTGCCGCGCCGCCGTCTGTGCGCCCCGGTTCTCGCCGTGGATGGTGCCGCTCAACACCCGTCCATCGGCGGGCAGATACCGGGCCAGCAGGGTGGAGAGGTAGGCCCCGAGGCCATAGCCGCGCGCGTGGGGGGCCAGCAGCATTTCCCGAACAACTTGCGCGGGCAGCCCAACCTGGGTTTCGGGCAAGGTTCCCACGTACCCACTCCACGCCCCGCGCCAGATCACGTCGAACATGGTTCCGGCATCGATGGTGTCCTGCAGATCTTCCTCGGACAGCAGGCGGGCCTGACCGGGGTGCTCTGGGTGGGCAGCGTCCACAGCGGCATAGGCGGCCTGAGCATCGGCGTAATGGGAGAGATCCGTTGTCTGGATCAAGCTCAATTCAGGTGCAAGCCCTCCCCCACCCAGTTCGGCTAGAGGCGCGGCCAGCACACGTAGATCGGGCTTCAGACCAGTGAACGTTTCGGCAGCACTCCAGACACGGATTCGGGGCGGGTGAAAGTCGCCGTAATCAAGTACTGCAGCCCCAATCAGCGCCGGGAAGTCTGACGCCACCACCGGCCGCGAGGTCGCGCTGATGTCCACGAACGGCTGTCCCACGTCCAGCCCCTTGAAACGAATGCTGAACATGGCCTCCAGACCGGGTGCAACCGTGACCCAGCGGTTCAGGTATGCCTCGGCGGGCAGGCCGACGTTGATGAACTTGGCCCGCTGGCCCGCCAGTTCCAGATCAGTGGCGAGCCGAAGGTCAAAGGTATGTTCCACCGCCAGATTTGCCAGTCGATCTGGTTCGGAACACCACTTCAGCGTCGGCGGATGCTGGGCAGCCAGGGAAAAACGGGCCAGATCGGCAGCAGTCGGCAGATGTTCACAGATCACTGTCCCGAGCGTAAATCACAAGCATCCGTGGAGGCATGGGCCGCATGGCTTACACGCGCTTCTGCTACCCTGAAGGCCAACCTAACGAGCGTTAGTTTCCCGAGTTGAATCAACTTCCGGAGGACGATATGAAGACGAAAAACGAGTGGATGGGCAGCGTCTACGGACCGGCCACGCAGAAATTTCCCGAGCGCAAGTACAACTTCACCAACCTGTCCGACATGGACCCGGAGCCGATCTACACGGCAGATGACCTGGAGGGCTGGGACGCGGAGCGCGATCTGGGCTATCCCGGCGAGTTTCCGTACACCCGCGGCGTGCAGCCCAGCGTGTACCGCGGCAAGCTGTGGACCATGCGGATGTTCGCGGGCTTTGGCAGCGCCGAGCAGACCAACGAGCGCTTTCACGCGCTGCTGCGGGCCGGGCAGACCGGCCTGTCCACCGCCTTCGATCTGCCCACGCTGATGGGCTACGACTCGGACCACCACTTTTCACGCGGCGAGGTGGGCAAGTGCGGGGTGGCGGTGAGTTCGCTGGCCGACATGGAGATTCTGTTTCAGGGCATCGATCCCGAAACCGTCACCACATCCATGACCATCAACAGCCCGGCCAACGCCATCTGGGCCATGTACATCGCCAACGCGCAGAAACAGGGCAAGGACCTGAACAAGATCGGCGGGACCATTCAGAACGACATCCTGAAGGAATTCATTGCCCAGAAGGAGTTCATCTACCCGCCCGCGCCCAGCGTGAAACTGGTGATCGACACCTTCGAGTGGGGGCCGCGCATTGTGCCCAAGTGGAACTTCATCTCGGTCAGCGGCTACCACATCCGCGAAGCCGGGGCGACCGGCGTGCAGGAATTGGCATTTACCCTGGCCGACGGCTTCCATTATGTGGAAAAGGCGCTGGAGCGCGGACTGGACATCGACGAGTTCGCGCCGCGCATCAGCTTTTTCTGGGACATCCACAATGACTTTTTCGAGGAAATTGCCAAGCTGCGGGCCGCGAGGCGAATCTGGGCGCGGCAGATGCGCGACCGCTACGGCGCGAAGAACCCTAAGTCGTGGATGCTGCGGACTCACTCCCAGACCGCCGGCGTCTCCCTGCCCGCGCAGCAGCCCCTGAACAACATTGCGCGCGTGGCGATTCAGGCGCTGGCCGCCGTTCTGGGCGGCACGCAGAGCCTGCACACCGACGCCTTTGACGAGGCGCTGGCCCTGCCCACCGAGGAGGCGGCCACCATCGCCCTGCGCACCCAGCAGATCATCGCCTACGAAACGGGCGTGGCCGGCGTGGTGGACCCGCTGGCCGGCAGCTATTACGTCGAGAAGCTGACCGACGACATCGAGCGGGCCGCGATGGGCTACATCGAGCAGATTCGCATGATGGGCGGCGTAGAGGAAGGCATTGACAACGGGTTCTTCCAGCTGGAGATGGCTGAGGCCGCCTACCGCTACCAGCGCGAGGTGGAAACCAAGGACCGCATCATCGTGGGCGTCAACGACTTCGTGCAGGACGCTGTGGAAGTGCCGATTCAGCTGATCGATCCCGAAGTGGAGCGGGTGCAGGAAGCGCGGCTGGCCCAGGTCCGGCGCGAGCGTGACCCGGCGCGGGTGGAACAGGCGCTGGCCGACCTGCGCGACACCGCCGTCACTGGGGCCAACTCCATGCCTGCCTTCCTGGAATGTGCCCACGCCTACGTCACGCTGGGCGAGCAGATGGACGTGCTCAAGACCGTGTATGGCGAATACGTGGAACCTGCGGTCGTTTAAGGACTCAGTTGGAAATGAACCGTGGGGCTGCTCCCACGGTTCATTTTTTCAACCGTCCAGCCGCGCCCGCAGGGTCTGTGCTGCGCCCAGCCATTCGTCGGCCTCGGCGCTGTCGGCCCACAGGTCCGGCACCTCGCTGTCCGGACCCACGACGCGGTCCACGGCATCACGCGCCACGTCGCGCAGCGGGGCGAGGTCCGCCGGGTCGCTTCCTGCACCCAGACCCGCAGCCGGGCGCTGACAAGGTTCAGGGTGTCGCCGTCAAGGGCCGCGGCCAGAATCTCGGCGGCGGCCAGGGTGCGCCAGCCTTCCTCGGCGGCCAGAAAATCCGTGTCGGGGTCCAGTGCCACGTCGAAAGCCTCGGCCAGGGCGAACGCGCCGTCCTGCACCACTTCATCGGCGAAAGCCGCCCCCGCCTCGTTTTCAAACGGTCCCGTGCCCCAAATGTCCATGCCCAGAGCTTAACGGGCGTAGACATCCCTGTGCTCAGGGTGAAGGGAGAACAAACACAGAACTTCAGGCCCAGTGCATTGAGACGTGTGGCCCTGCCAGTCGGAATCCAGCACGGAACAGGCCCACCCACCCCCTCCACGCACAGCGGCAAGCGCAGGCGCTCTCAGGCTGACGGAACGGCATTCCCATACCGCCGCTCCACATACGCCTCAAGCAGTTCCTGAAACTCCTCGGCAATGCGGGGGCCTTTGAGGGTCTTGAGGAGCCTGCCGTCCTGATACACCGGGGCGCGCGGGTCTTCCCCCGTGCCGGGCAGGCTGATGCCGATGTTGGCGTGCTTGCTCTCGCCGGGGCCGTTGACGATGCAGCCCATGACGGCCACCTGCATCTCCTCCACGCCGGGATACCTGGCCTTCCAGTCGGGCATGGTGTCGCGGATGTAGTCCTGAATCTTCTGGGCCAGTTCCTGAAAGAAAACGGAGGTGGTGCGCCCGCAGCCGGGGCAACTGGTCACCTGCGGCAGGAACTGGCGGATGCCCAGGCTTTGCAGGATCTGCTGCGCCACCTCCACTTCCAGCTTGCGCGAGGCGCCGGGCTCGGGCGTGAGGCTGACGCGGATGGTGTCGCCAATCCCCTCGTTCAGCAGCGGCGCGAGGGCCACCGACGAGGCCACGATGCCCTTCATCCCCATGCCCGCCTCGGTCAGGCCCAGATGCAGCGGGTAGTCGCACAACCCAGCCAGCTGGCGGTAGACCTGCCACAACTCGGGCGCACTGGACACCTTCACCGAGATCAGGATCTTGTCGTGGGCCAGGCCCAGTTCCTCGGCGTAGGCGGCACTTTCCAGAGCCGAGACCACCATCGCGTCAATCATCACGTCAGTGCCGGATTTTGGGCTGCCCTTCGCCGCGTTGGCATCCATCAGCCGCGCCAGCACCTGCTGGTCCAGGCTGCCCCAGTTCACGCCGATGCGAACGGGTTTATCAAACTCTTTTGCCACCTCGATCATGGTGGCGAAATTGGCGTCGTGGTGCTGTCCGGCCCCCACGTTCCCAGGGTTGATGCGGTACTTGGCCAGCAGGCGGGCCGTTTCGGGGAACTCGCGCAGCAGGATGTGGCCGTTGTAGTGGAAGTCGCCCACGATAGGCACGCTCAGGCCCACCTCCTCCAGTCGGGCGATCAGCTCGGGCACGGCGGCGGCAGCTTCACGGGTGTTGACGGTCACGCGCACCAGTTCGCTGCCCGCGCGGGCCAGCTGCGCCACCTGAATGGCGGTGGCCTCAGCGTTGGCGGTATCGGTGTTGGTCATGCTCTGCACGACGACGGGGTGGGCGCTGCCGATCAACACGCCTCCCACGTTGGCGGTGACGGTCTGGCGACGGGGCATCATGTACCCAGTCTACGCGGGGCGGGGCGGGCGGTTCAGGAAGACGGCTTACGGCCTGACAGATTCCGGCCCGTTGGCCCACAAAAGAAGACGGAGAGGCCGTTGCGCCCCTCCGTCCTGGCCCACTCCTATTCTCGCTAGACGCCCAGGTACGCCTTGATGATCTCCGGGTCTCCCATCAGCTCCCGGCTCGGCCCTTCCTTGACCAGACTGCCCAGTTCCAGCACGTAGGTCCGGTCGGTTACTTTGAGCACCTGACGCACGTTCTGTTCCACCAGCAGCACGGTCAGGCCCAGTTCACGCAGGGACCCGATCACGCGCATCACTTCCGAGACCACCAGCGGGGCCAGCCCCAGCGACGGCTCGTCCATCAGCAGGACCTCGGGTTCGCTCATCAGGGCGCGGCCAATGGCTACCATCTGCTGTTCCCCGCCGGACAGCGCGGCGGCGGGCGAGCGGCGTTTCTCGGTCAGGCGCGGAAAGAAGTCGTAGACTTTCTGCAGGTTCTCAGCGCGGTTCTTCTTGGTGCGCGGCAGGTACGCGCCCATGATCAGGTTTTCCTCGACCGTCATCTGACCGAACAGCTGACGGCCCATCGGCACGTGCGCCACGCCCATGTCGGTGATGCGGTGCGGCGGCACGGCGTTCAGGTTCTGCCCCCGGTAGGTGGCCGTTCCCCCCCTGGCCTTGAGCATCCCCGACAGCACCCGCAGGATGGTGCTCTTGCCGCTGCCGTTGCCGCCCACCAGTCCCACCAGTTCGCCCTTGTCCACATGCAGCGACACGCCGAATACGACCTGCACCTGCCCGTAGGCGACGTCCAGATCGGTGGCCTCCAGCACGCGCTCGCCGGGAACGTAGCCCACGCGGGCCGGTTGAGGTTGGGTGCTGGTCATACGCGGCCTCCAGTCAGCGGCGCAAAGCAAAGGCTAATCATTGTCGTCTCCCAGATACGCCCGGATCACGTCCGGGTGCGCTGCCACCGCGTGCGGATCGCCCTCGGCCAGCAGCTCGCCGAAGGCCATGCAGATCACGTGGTCCGACAGGCTCATGATCACGTGCATGATGTGCTCCACCATGACGATGGCCAGGCCCGACTCTGCCAGGGTGCGGATCAGCGCCACCATCTCCTGCTGGCCCGGCGGGTTCAGGCCCGCGATGCTTTCATCCAGAAACAGCACCTTCGGCTCCAGCGCCAGCACCTTGGCCAGTTCCAGGCGGCGGCGGCGCGCAAGGTTCAGCTGCGAGGCGGGCTGCGTGGCCCGGTCCGCCAGCCCCACGCGCTCCAGCACGGCGTAGGCATGGTCCTCGGCCCTGGCTCCCCGGTAGCGCAGGAACGCGGCCACCAGCACGTTTTCCAGCACGCTCAGGTCTTCAAAGGGGCGCTCGACCTGAAAGGTACGGGCCATTCCCAGCTTGGCGCGGGCCTGCGGCTGCAGGCTGGTGATGTCGCGCCCGCCGTACAGCACGCGGCCGCTGCTGGGCTTCACGAAGCCGGTCAGCGCGTTGAAGAGGGTGGTCTTCCCCGCCCCGTTCGGCCCGATCAGGCCCAGAATCTCGCCGGGGCGCACCGCCAGAGAAATATCCTTGACCGCCACCACGCCGCCGAAGCGCACGGTGATGTTCTCGGCGCTCAGGATCGGTGGGCCGGAGGGGGCGTGAACCGGCTGGTCCGGAAGTTCCGTCAGCGAGGGCAGCGTCATCTTGCCGTCCCCAGCTTGCTGCTGGCCCGCTGGAACAGGCCCATGATGCCGTTGGGGGCAAACAGCGTGACCAGCAGGATCAGTACGCCGTAGATCAGCAGGTTGGCGTTGCTGAACACGTTGCGGAACACCTCGCCGAAGATGCTCAGCACCAGCGCCCCGATCAGCGGTCCCTGAATGGTGGTGCGCCCGCCGATGATGGCCAACAGCGCGATCTGAATGCTCAGCGGCAGTTCCAGAATGGTGTGCGGCTCGAAGGCCTGCAGGTACAGCGCGTACAGGCTGCCGCCCAGGGCCATCAGCGCGGCGCTGAGCATGAAAGCCAGCAGCTTCATGCGGGCCGGATCGATGCCGAGCGCCCGCGCACCGTCCTCGTCCTCGCGCACCGCCTGAAGCGCGTAACCCATGCGCGAGCGGCGAATAAAATGCGTGATCACCAGCGTCAGCACCACGAAGCCGAAGGCCAGCCAGTACTCCACCTGCCGGTCAAACAGGTCAAAACCGAAGGGTTTGGGCAGATCCGGCATGAACAGCCCCTCGGCGCCGCCGGTCCAGTTACTGTTGATGGCGATCAGGCGGATCACCAGCGCCACTGCAATGGTGGACAGCGCAAAATAAGAGCCCTGCAGCCGGAAGGTCAGCCAGCCCCACACTGCCGCCACCGCCACCGCAATCACCATGCCCACCAGCGCGCCCCACCACGGGGCCAGCGGCGAGGCCAGAAAGGGAGGCAGACGTTCGGGCGTGGCCAGCAGCGTCATGGTGTAGGCCCCGATACCCAGCAGGGCGGCGTGACCCAGACTGGTCTGCCCGGCCCAGCCGCCCAGAATGTTCCAGCTCATGGCAAAGCCCGCGAACAGCAGCGTGGAAATTCCGAAATTCAGCGTCTTGCCGAAGAAGAAGGGGTAGATGAACATGATGGCAACGAGGATGACGCTGAGCCACACGTTGCCGAAGGTCAGCGCGCGGGGGCGGGCGGGTGGGGTGGCCACTGCAGTCATGTGTGCCTCTGAAGGGTGAACAAAAGGAGAGAGGTGGTCATACCCGTTTCACCGTCTTGCCGAACAGTCCCTCGGGCCGCAGCAGCAGCACCAGCAGGAACACGATCAGGCCGTAGGCATCGCGGTAATTATTGCTGACGTAAAAGGCCCCCAGCGACTCAATGACGCCCAGCACCAGTCCACCTACCACAGCCCCCGGCAGGTTGCCCAGGCCGCCCAGCACCGTCACGATAAACGCCTTGGTCACGTAGTTCTCGCCCACGGTGGGAAAGGTATACAGCAGCGGCATCAGCAGCACGCCCGCGATGGCGGCAAACGACACGCCCATGCCGAACACGATAGCCTGGATGTTGGAAGTCTTAACACCCTGCAACTCTGCGCCCAGCGGATTTTGCGCGGTGGCGCGGATGGCGCGGCCCAGTTCGGTGCGGTACAGCACCAGATTCAGGGCCGAGATCACCAGCACCGTGCCTAACCCGGCGATCAGCAGCGAGATGCTGACCTGCACGCCCGCAAACTTGAAGGTGTTGATGGCGTACGGCACGTTGATGCTCTGCGGCTGCGCCCCGAAGCCCAGCAGCAGCGTGTTGCTGATGATCAGTCCCAGCCCCAGTGTGGCGAGCATGCTGCCCTCACCCAGCCGGTCTCCCAGCTTTGAAAGCACGACGCGCTGGATGAAATAGCCCAGACCAAAGCCCAGCGGCGCGGCCACCAGCAGGCTGAGGTAGGGGTCCAGATTGAACGCCTTAAACAGCGCCAGCGTGATGAACATGCCGATGGCGAGAAAGTCCCCGTGAGCGAAGTTGATAACCCGCATCACCCCGAAAATCAGGCTCAGGCCAGTGCCGATCAGGGCGTAGAGGCCCCCGGTCAGCAGCCCTTGAACCAGGGTTTGAAAAAACGCCGTGACGGCGACTTCATCCATGTAAAACTCCTTGTGTACTGGTGGGCGGCAGAGGGGCGGGACGGCCGGGCTTCACGCCCCACCTGCCCCAGCCCGCCTATGTCTTGAGGTTGACCTTGCCCATTGCTGCGCTCGCCGGGCCGATGGTGACGAATTTGCCGTTCTGCACCTGCGTGATTACTCCCACGACGCTGTTCTGGTTCTGGTAGCCCGCGTAGTCACGGAAGGTCACCGGACCGAAAGCGATGTTGAGCGGGGTGCTTTCCAGCGCCACCCGCACCTTCTCTGGCTCGGTACCGCCCCGCCGGATGGCGGCGGCCAGCACCCCCGTCTTCGTCCCGCCTATCTTCTTCAGCTGGTCGAGCAGGCTGCGGGTGTAGACGCTGCTCTGGTTGTTGACGCGGAAGGTGTAGGCGTTGCCGGGCCGGGTGATGGTCTCGTCAATGGCCGTGGCCACAAGCAGCGGAACCTTGACCCGCGCCATGTACTGCGACAGCGGCTTGGTGATGCCGCTGCTGTACGCACCGATCACCACCGGCACCTTCTGATTGACCAGTTTCTCGACGGCGTTCAGCGCCTTGTTGGTGTCGCTGGCGTCGTCCTCCAGCAGCAGTTCCAGTTTCTGGCCGTTCACGCCGCCCCTGGCATTGAGTTCGTCAACGGCGACCCTGAATCCGGCCTGCTGCATGGCCCCGAAGGTGGCGAAGCGCCCCGACAGGCTGGTCACGGCCCCGATTCTGATGGTGCTCTGGGCGGAAGCGAGGGAGACGGAAAGGAGGGCGAGGGCAGTCAGGGGGTGGGCTAGGCGCATATGACCTCGTTTGAAGGTGGAGATGGAGGATAGACCCCATCAAGCGGGGCGGCCCCGGCTCTCCAGCGTCCAGGGGGAATTCCCCAGCGGAGAGCGAGGGCGTCTGTGTGTGGGCGGAGCAGAGGGTCATTTCAAACCCCCTGCCGCCGCCCAGCACCTTACTTGCGCTCGAAGGTCAGGGCGCGCGGGACCACCGACTTGGGGTAGACCGGCACAAAGGCGCCGTTCTGCACCTGCTGGGCCACCATCTCCAGCGGGTTCTGGTTCTGGAAGCCGTCGTAGTCCTTGAATTGGATCGGCCCGAAGGCGGTCTGGATATTGACCGTACCCAGCGCAACCTTGACCTTCTCGCGGTCCGTGCTGCCCGCCTTGTTGATGGCGGCGGCGGCGGCCAGCACACCGGCGTAGGCCTGGGCCGCGTGGTAGCTGGGGTCAGCCCCGCCCAGCGCCTTCTTGAGATCGACGTTGAGCTTCTGCGTACCGGCGTAGCGCAGCTGCGGCACCCAGGCCGTGGCGGTCACGACGTTCTCAGCTGCCGCGCCGCTGTCTTTGACAAAATCGGGCAAGGCGAAGCCGGCCGCGCCTCCGGCGAACAGGCGAGGCTTGACGCCCACCTCGCGGGCCTGACGCATCAGGGCCACACTGTCCTCGGCGTAGCTGACCATCAGGATGCCGTCCGGGTTCTTGGCTTTAATGCGGTTCAGCACCGGGCGAAAATCGGTCAGGCCCTTGTCGTAGCGCTGATCTTCCAGCACCGTGATGCCGAATTCCTTGGCAATGCGGTTGGCGGCGTCAGCCACGCTCTTCTCGAAGGACCCAGTGCCGGCGATGATCGCCATGTTCTTGAACTTGTTGGCCTTGAAGATGTCCAGAATCACCTGGGCGTAGGCGCTGGCCGGCTGATTCAGGCGAAAGATGTACTCGCTGCCGGGCTTGGTGATGTCGTCGCCGCTGGAAGTGATCACCAGGTTCGGCACCTTCTGGCGGGCCAGGTACTGCGCCTGCGCCTTGACCAGACTCGACGAGTATTCGTTCAGCACCATCGGCACGCCCGCGTTGACCAGACGCTCGGCGGCGGACAGTCCCTTGTTCACGTCGCTGGCGTTGTCCTCGATAATCAGTTCCAGCTTCTTGCCCAGCACACCGCCGTTCTTGTTGACCTCGGCCACGCCCACCTTGAAACCCGCCAGCTGCATCTTGCCGAACTCGGCGAAGCGCCCGGTGACCGAGGTGATCGCGCCCACCTTGATGGTGTCCTGCGCGCTGGCAGAGGCGGCCAGGGTGAGGGCGAGGGTAAACAGCGCGGTCTTTTTCGTGAGTTTGAACATGTGGGTCTCCTTTGGAAGCCGAAACGGTGTCGGCAGTGGCAAGCGCAGTGGGGTTCAGGGGATGGGGGCGGTGCTGTGCCAGTGACGCACGCTCTGGGCCACGCGGCTCAGGTGATCGCGCATGGCGCGTTCGGCGGCGGGGCCGTCGCGCTGGCGCAGCGCACGTTCGATGTTGCGGTGTTCCTCGTGGCTTTGCCGCAGGTGCCACGGCTCATTGACCATCAGCGGCCCGGCCAGCCGCATCTCGCGGGCCAGCAGGGCAGCGTGACGGGCCAGCCGGGCATTGCCGCAGGTCTGCGAGACGATCTCGTGAAAGCGCAGGTCCAGCTCACGGAAGCTGCGGGCGTCGCCCACCGCCGCCGCACCCTGGGCGTCCAGCACGCCGCGCAGCGCCGCCAGGTCGGTGCTGGTCATGCGTCCGGCCGCGTTGCGGGCGGCCAGACTTTCCAGGCTGATTCTCAGCTCGTACAGTTCCAGCACGTCGCCCAGTTCCAGCCGCGCGACCTCCACGCCCCGGCGGGACTGCTCGACCGCCAGCCCCTCACCCACCAGCAGGAGAACGGCCTCGCGCACCGGCGACCGGCTCACCCCCAGCTGACGGGCCAGTTCCGGCACGCTGAGCCGGGAGCCGGGCGGAAGGTCTCCGGCCAGAATGGCGGAACGAAGCTGATCGCGCACCACATCGACGACGCGGGCGCTGGCAATCGGTTGCAACAGAGGGTGGGCCTCCTTTCAGCCGTCAGGTCTGGCCTGGACACGACTGCCCTGTGAAGATTTTGAGAACAGGCAGAGTGTTACATGTAGACGGATGGAATGCAAGCCAGGCGCGGGGCTTGACCTGGGGTCCCGCTCCACTCAGACTGTCGGGCAGAAGGTTCAGAAACCCACAGGCAACGCTTGACCGCACGCGCGGCACGACCTCTTCCCGCACCATCTGGGAGAGGTCGTGCCGCGCGGCCCCCCATTCTGGAGGACACGAGATGCATACAGCCCAGCACGACCATACCCCCGCCTACACCGACAGACTGGGCGCGGCCCGTGGCGAAACCGTCCGGGTCAGGATCCGTACCACCCTGCCAGCCGAGTCCGTGCACCTGAGATTTGTGCGTGTGGGCGAGATCGAGCTGGCCGAGGCGCGCGAAGTCACCGGCATGGCGGGCGAGGGGCGCTGGTTCGAGGCCGAACTGCCGGTTCATGACGTGCGGGTGCGCTACGCGTGGCAGCTGAACCTGCCCGACGACCACCTGAACCTGACCGCGCTGGGTCTGCACCATACCCGGCGGGGCTTTCGCAACTGGTTCCAGTACCTGGCCGGGTACGTGGCCCCCGCCTGGGCCTGGAAGTGCGTCTTCTATCAGATTTTTCCGGACCGCTTTCGCAACGGCGACCCTGCCAACGACGTGCAGACCGGCGAGTACATCTACGCGGGGCGCGAGGTGGAGCAGGTGCCCTGGGATCATCCGGTGGACGCCTGGGGTGACATCCACGCCCACTACGGCGGCGATCTGGGCGGCATCACCCAGGCGCTGCCGTACCTGACTGATCTGGGGATCAACGCGCTGTGGCTGACGCCTATCTTCGTGTCGCCCAGCAACCACCGCTACGACATCACCGACTACCGCCACGTCGACCCGCACCTGGGCGGCGACGCGGCCTGGGACGCACTGGCGGCGGCGGCGGACGCCGCAGAGGTCCGGATTGTGCTGGACGGCGTGTTCAACCATGTAGGCAACGAGAACGCGCTGTTCCGGGCCGCGCTGGAGGATGAGGCCGCGCCGCAGCGGTCGCTGTTCACGTGGCGCGACGAGGAAGGCAAAACGCCGTACCACGCGTTCATGGACGTGCCGACGCTGCCCAAGATCGATTACCGCAACGCCATTGCCGCCCAGGAGTTTCTGGACGGCGAGCAGAGCGTGGTGCGCCACTGGCTGCGGCGCGGGGCCTCCGGCTGGCGGCTGGACGTCGCCCACATGATCGGCGCGGGCGGCACCGACGAGGACAATCTGCCGCTGCACCGCACCCTCAAGCGGGCGGCCCGCGAGGAACGGCCCGACGCCTACGTGTTCGGCGAACGCTTCTACGACCCCGAACACGCGCTGGACGGCACGGGCGAAGACGCCAGCATGAACTACCACGGCTTCGGCCTGCCAGTGGTGCAGTGGATCGCGGGCGCGACGTACTTCGGCGAACCCAGCCGCCTGGACGGAGCCGAACTGACCGACATCCTGTGGGACGCCTACCACGCGCTGCCGCCGCAGGTGGCCCTGAGCATGTTCAACCTGCTGGAGTCCCACGACATCGGGCGGGCGCTGTACCGCGTCGGGAATGACCGCACCAGATTTCTGGCGGCCTACACGCTGCTGATGGGTTACGTGGGGGTGCCCTGCACCTATTACGGCTCCGAGGTCGGCGTGACCCAGAGCAGGCCCGGCAACATGCCCTGGTGCCGCGAGCCGATGCCCTGGGATGAGGCAAAGTGGGATATGAAGCTGCGTGACCGGGTGCGGGCGTTGATTCACCTGCGCCGCGAGACCCGCGTGCTGCAAGAAGGTTCACTACGTTTCCTACACGCCGAAGCGGACGCCGTGGCCTTTCTGCGGGAGTACACCCACGGGGACGGCCGCACCGAGCGGGCCGCCGTCATTGCCAGTCGGCGCGGCGAGGCGCACCCGGTCCGTCTGACCCTTCCAGCGGGCGATTGGCGGGACGCCCTGAGCGGCGAGGTGTTTGAGGGCGGCGAGCTTACCCTGGACGCGGCAGGCGGGCGGATTCTGCGGCAGGGCTGAGGCTTCTCAGCCACCCCTCCGCCTCGCGCGGAGAGCGCAACCGGATCAGGGTGAGGTGCGGATATCCGGCGGCCAGACCCGGCGTTTCCCGCCGCCGCTGCCAGTGCGTCCTGAACAGCCAGCGCAGCGGCGCATCGGCCTGTACCGCGCCGCGCAGGGTTTCGCGGTTGCCGTTCCACAATTCCTGCCGGCCGACCACCCGCCGCAGCATGCGCGTCAGCACCCGCCAGAACACCACCTGTGCGGCATAGTCCAGCCACACCAGGGTGTCGGCCCGCGCCCAGCCGATGTCCCTGGCCTTGGTGTAATTGCCGTCCATGACCCAGCCGGACGGCGCGGTAAAGGCGTCCACTGCTGCGCGGAACTGCCCGAGCGGCGCCTCCTGCCAGCCGGGCAGGTGGTTCCAGGCGTCCTGCTCGCCGTGGGGAACTTCCAGCCGCGCGGCAATGGCCCGCGCCAGGGTGGTCTTGCCGCTTCCGGTGGTGCCGATCACAATAACGCGCCGCATAACGGGCCAGTTGATCTCACCCCCCGCCTTGCAGGCATCCGCCGAATGGCGTACCGGGAAGTGCCGCAGCCCGCAGCCCCTGCGCTATGCTGCCCCGTACATGTCACACGCACCCGATTCGGCGCTGTACTCGCAGTGGATAGAGTTGCTCGGCTGGCTGGAAGCGGAGGCGACGGCACGCGGCCTGACCTTCGAGAAGGTGGCCGACTTCCCCGATTACATCTACCGCATGGAACGCCCCTACGATCTGCCCACCACCATCATGAGTGTCAGCGTGGGCGTCGCTGGTCAGGCCCTGCTGGCAGCGGCGGTCAGCCCCCGGCACGTTGATCTGAAGGCCGTGAGCCTGCGCGTGATGGGCGGCAGCAAGCACTGGCATCTGCACGCCGGGCAGCACGGCTTGGTGGACGGCAAGCGCCCCTTCACGCAGGAGCGGCTTGCGGCGCTGCTGGACGGAGCGGTCCGGGGCGTGGCCTGACCCAGCAGGAAAAAAGTGAACGCCCCGTGTTCCTGTCTGCGGGGCGTTCACTTTTTTCCTGCTGGCAATCACACGCTCTTGAAGCCCTCGAACGGCTCCTTGCAGGCGTCGCAGACGTACAGCCGCTTGCACAACGTCGGGCCGAAACTGCCGGTCATGCGCACGTCGAAGCTGGCGCAGCGCGGGCAGCGGGTGGCGTCGGCCTGAAGCTGGATCAGGCCGTCCTCGGCCGGGGCGGGCGGAGCGATACCGTACTCGCGCAGGCGTTCGCGGGCGTCTTCCCTGATCCAGTCGGTCGACCAGGGCGGCGTTAGGGTGCTTTTCACCTCCACCTCGGCGGCCCCCAGATCACGCACCGCCTGACCAATGCTGTCGCGGATGACGTGCAGCGCCGGGCAACCACTGAAGGTAGGCGTGAACGTGACCGTCACTGCCCCAGTCTCGCCAATCTGAACGTCACGCACCATGCCCATGTCGGTCACAGACACCACCGGAATTTCGGGGTCCGGCACGGTGGCCAGCGCGGCCCAGATGGCCTGGGTGGTGAGCGGGGATCGGGTGACGGTCATGTGAACTCCTTTGGGGCGGTGGATCAGGTGACCCTTACCACAGCTGCGCGTCGGGGTGGGCACGGTACACGCGCTGCATCTCGTCCAGCAGCGGCGCCAGGTGTTCGGTGTGGTGCCCCCGTCCAGGCTGTTCGGCCCCGGCGGGCGGCAGGCCCAGGCCGCACTGCACGGTCAGATGCGGGACCACCAGACCATCCCACCGGGCTTTCACAGCGCCCAGGTCAGGCAGAATGCCCGCCGCCGTCAGTTCAGCCTCGCCCTCTTCCGCCTGAAACAACTGACCGACATCCGGCCACAGGGCGTTCAGGGCGTCCTGGGTGCGCCGCAGGCTTTCAGGGGTACCCAGTGCCAGCCGCTCCACCCACAGGGCGGTGTGCTGTAGGTGAAAACGCTCCTCGCGGAAGGCCTTGCTTGCCACCTCGGCCAGCGGCGCGTAGCTGCTGTGGCGGGCGGCGTCCAACCACAGCGCCTCGTAGGCGTCGTACAGGTACTGGCGCAACATGGTGAAGGCCCAGTCGCCCTTGGGCCGTTCCACGAAGCGGGCGGACGTGTACTCGTCGGCGCTGCGGGTAAAGGCCAGCGCGTCTGGATCAGTGCCGTCCAGGGCGCGGCGCAGCTCCAGATACAGCCCGGCGTGCCCCAGCTCGTCCTGTGCGATGTTCGCCAGGGCAATGTCCTCTTCCAGAATCGGGGCGTGGCCGGTCCACTCGCCGCCGCGCTGGGCCAGGATGATCTCGTCGTCGGCCAGGGCGGTCAGCTTGCGAATCAGGGCCGCCTGCTGAGTTTCGGTCAGGGTGGTGGCAGGAGCGGTCATTTCTGAACCTCGTGTGTCTTGAGCTGTTCGGGCGCGGCGTCGTGCGGGTGGTCATACACCTTGTGGTCCGCCACGTGCGGCTCCTCGGTGGCGCGGCGGGGCATCCGGCCCTCGCGCTTCAGCTCTCCCACGTGCTTGCCAATCACGCCGTAGTACTGCTGCTGCTTGTAGGTCTTGTCCCTGGCAGGCGCAAACCAGCTCTCAACCGTTTCCGCGTCGTCGTCGGTGCGGGCAATGGCAGTTTCGGCAAAGACCAGCCAGGCCAGCGCGTCGGCATGGGCCTCGCTGGCCTGCCGCAGCGCGTCGCCGGGGCCGGTGGCCTGCACCGTGCCCACCAGATCCACGAAGGTCATGCTGCGTTTGTGGGACTTCTTGACGCCCACGTGGTAGCGGTCGGCCTCGCCGGGCGTCTCCAGTACTTCCGGATGGGCAGCGATCTCCTCGGGGGTGGCAATCAGGAGGTCGTCCTCGCGCACGGCCCACAGGTTGACGGCGGCGGGGCGGCGCACAAACACGTTGCGGGCGGTCAACAACGCGTGGCCCGGATCGCCCGCGTGAACGCTGCCTACACTCTGGTACGGACGTTTTTCAGAGTCCTGCTTGAAGACTTCCCAGCGGGGCCACTGGGTGTCGTGCGAGGACGGCTCGGATGGGGGTTGGGTCATGGGATTCCTCGTGGCGGGGCTGGGGAACGTGCAAGTTGGCGGCATCTTTCGCGGCCGCTCTCCATGAAAAGCGGCCGCGCAGCCGCTTCAAGGAAAGAGCAGGGGGCCAGGACCTAGCTCGTTCAGTCCTGGGCTGGTCAGTCGGCCGCGACGGCACGCTGACGGTCGGTGTAGGCCTGCAGCGCCTCACGCACCCAGGCGCCGTCGTCGTGGGCCGCCTGACGGGTGGCGAGGCGTTCCTGGCCCAGCCCGCGTTCGCCCTTGATGACGGACCAGAACTCGTCCCAGTTGATCGGGCCATGCTTCCAATTGCCCTTCTCGTCCTGGTGCAGATCGGGGTCAGGAATGGTCAGGCCGGCTTCCAGCAGTTCGGGGGCGTGCTCGTTGATGAACTCCTGGCGCACCTCGTCGTTGGTCTTGAGCTTCACGCCCCACTTGCTCATGATGCCGGTGTTGGGGCTGTCGGCATCATGCGGCCCCAGCATCATCAGGGCGGGCCACCACCAGCGGTTCAGGGCGTCCTGCGCCATCTCGCGCTGGGCGGGGGTGCCCTGGGCGTAGGCGACAATCATTTCCTTGCCCTGCTTGTGGTGGAACGTTTCCTCGGAGCAGATGCGCACCATCGCGCGGCTGTAAGGGCCATAACTGGCGCCCGCCAGCATGGTCTGGTTCTTGATGGCCGCGCCGTCCACCAGCCAGCCGATCATGCCCACATCGGCCCAGCTCATGGTGGGGTAGTTGAAGATGCTGCTGTACTTGGCGCGGCGCGTCAGCAGGGCGTCGATCATGCCCTCGCGGGTGGCGCCCAGCGTCTCGGCGGCGTGGTAGAGGTACTGCCCATGCCCGGCCTCGTCCTGCACCTTGGCCATCAGAATGGTCTTGCGCTTCAGGGTGGGGGCGCTGGCAATCCACTCGCCCTCGGGCAACATGCCCACCACTTCACTGTGCGCGTGCTGCGAGATCATGCGGATCAACTGACGGCGGTACTCGGCAGGCATCCAGTCGCCGGCCTCGATCTTCTCACCCCGCTCGATCCGGGCCTCGAAGGCGGCGTGCTGCTCGGCAGTTTCGTTCGGCGCAATGTGGCTGTTGGGCTGGGTCATGGGAAGAACCTCCTGAGATGGCCCCAGTCTACCTAACGAGCGTTAGGTTGGTGGTGAGGTCCATGAATGCTGGACGTTCAGGCCCTTGCCGCCCCATCCTGGGAACAGCCAGAACTGCCGTCGCAGCCCACGATTTCCGGTATCCTCGACGTGCCTCCTCCAGGCACCCGCCTTTATCTTTCTACCTTTCAGGCCTCGCGCGTGGCCAGTTCACGCATGGCGGCCAGCAGCTCGCCCGCCGCCTGCTGGTCCGGCGCGTCGCGAAACGCCTCCGACAGCAGCGCCAGACCCTCCTCAGCCTGGGCGTGCGCGTAGGCCTGGGCGTAGGTCACGCTGCCGCTGTCCAACAGCCCGCGGTGGATGTCGGCAATCGTCTGGGGGTCCTTGTCGGGACGGTTCAGGCCCATCTGTGTCAGGAAGGCCTGACGCTGGGGCGCAGGCGCGGTTCTGAGCCAGTGCAGCACGATCAGGGTGCGCTTGCCCTCCAGCAGGTCGCCGCCGATTTCCTTGCCGTACTTGACCGCGTCGCCCGCCAGATTCAGCACGTCGTCGCGGATCTGAAAGGCCGCGCCCAGCGCCAGCCCCGCCGGGGTGAACTGCCCAGAGGGCGTGACGCCCGCCGCCAGCGCCCCCAGCCGCAGCGGAATGACCACCGTGTAGTACGCGGTCTTCTGGCGAACCATCTCCAGGTAATCCTCCTCCACCAGATCCCAGCGGCGGTCCTCCACCCAGCACAGGTCCAGGTGCTGGCCCTGTGCGGTGTGGTGGATCATGTTCAGGAACTCGGGCATGGTGTTAGGCACGGCCGCACGGTGGACGGCAGCCCACATGTAGGCGTGCAGGGCGTCACCCGCGTTGATCGCCAGTGGCACGCCGTGCAGGCGGTGCAGGGCCGGTTTGCCGCGCCGCTCCTCCGAGTCGTCCTCGATGTCGTCGTGGATCAGCACCCAGTTCTGGAATAGTTCCAGCGCGGCGGCCAGCCACAGCGCCGCCTCCCACTGCGGGGTGTCCACGGTCACGCCGTGGGCGCGGGCGCTGGCCAGCAGCAGTTCGCTGCGAATGCCCTTGCCGCCGCGCCGGGGATAGTCGCGCAGCATGTCGTAATACTGCTGGTATTCGGGGCGGGTCCCGGATTCGGGCAGCAGCGACAGCACGCGGGACAGCAGATCAGGACGCATTGGGCCGTAGTTTAGCCGCCGCCGACCCGTGCGGCGAACTTCAAGAGGCCAGCATGAAGAGAACAGCACCGCCAGCAAGAGCCAATACCCGGCCGCACGCGGCACGATAGAGAGATGAACGTCTCGCGCAAGACTGTCGCCCTGATCCTGCTGGCCGGAGCCCTGGCCGTGGGTCTGGCCGCCTGTGCCCCCACCGCCACCACCGTGCCCGTGCCGGATGCGAAGGCCACCACCGATCTGCGGCCCGCCGTGGGGGGGGAGCGCAAGTACCTTGACCTGCCCGGCTTCGGCCAGGTGGCGTACTACGAGGACACGCGAGGCGAGGGCCGCCCACTGGTGCTGACCCCCAGCGTGAACGCCGCCGCCAGCGCCTACGAGATGAAGCCGGTGTGGGACGCCTATGTGGGCACCCGCCCGGTCTACGCGCTGGAGTGGCCCGGCTTTGGCAGCAGCGCGCGGCCGGACACGCAATACACCAGGGAACTCATGACCCGCTCCCTGACCGCCCTGGTGCAACGGGTCGGCACGGACGTGGACGTGGTGGGCCTGAGCCTGGGCAGCGAGTTCACCGCCCGCGCCGCCCTGGGCGAGCCGCGTATCCGCAGCCTTGCGCTGATCAGCCCCAGTGGCCTCGGAGCGCCGCGCGGCGGCACGCAGGAGGCCAACGCGGAAGACGGCGGCAGGAAGCTCTATAACCGCCTGAACGCGGTCAGTACCCCGCTGTACGCCGCCCTGCGCATCCGCCCCAGCATCGAGTACTTCCTGAGCCGCTCGTTCCGGGGGCCGGTGGACAGCGGACTGGTGGACTACGGCATGGAGACCAGCCGCCAGCCGGGCGCGAAGTACGCCCCGGTGTACTTCATCAGCGGGCAGCTGTTCACCCACGACGCCTACGCCGAGCTGTACAGCAAGCTGACCATTCCCGTGATTGTTCTGTACGACCAGGACGGCTTCGTCAGCTTTGAGCGCCTGCCACAGTTCACCCAGCAGAGCGGCGTGCAGGCGGTGCGCATCGAGGGAACGGACGGCCTGCCCCAGTTCGAGAAGATGCCGGAAGTGAAGGCAACGCTGGACGCTTTCTGGGCTGGGCAGCAGTAACACCAGGGCATTGAAAAGCTGGCCTCCTCTCCCCCTCAACGTGGGAGAGGAGGCCACCGTCTTTCGCACAGGCCTAGAGGCTGCCAAGAACCCTACCCAAGAAAGGGCCTGATTTTCGCCAACATGAGAACGCAATCGGCGACGAAATGAAAGCCGATAAGAGTGGAAGAAAGGCGTCCCAAATCTCGTCCCAGGCGACGAAAGCGTGATAACCACGCCAGGGAACGCTCGACCACCCAGCGCCT